>JABIRQ010000213.1 GCA_018699755.1 Rhodospirillaceae bacterium
CCCCGCCGCGCCCAGGCGGGCGCGCAGGGCCGGGTCGACGATCATGCGGGCCAAGGCCTCGGCCAAAGCCGGTGGATCGCCCGGCGGCACCAGCAGGCCCGTCTCGCCGTCGCGGATCAGTTCGGGAATGGCGGAGACGCACGTGCCGAGGCAGGCCAGGCCCTGGCTCTGTGCCTCCACCAGCACGTTGGGCAGGCCGTCCCGGTCGCCATCCGCCGCGATACGGCTGGCGAGCACGAAGAGGCCGGCGGTCCGGTACCGGGCGAGCACGGTTTCCTGCGGCTGGGGGCCGAGCCATTCGATACGGTCGCCGAGGCCGAGTTCGTCGGCCCGGGCCTTCAGCGCGGCCAGCCGTTTGCCCCCGCCGATATGGACGAATCGCCAAGCCGGCCCGGCCGGCAGGGCGGCGAGGGCGTCGAGCAGATCTTCGTAGCCCTTTTTCTCGACGGCGCGCCCGACGGACAGGATCGTGACGGGATCCGCCGCCCGCCCCTCCCCACCGGCCTCTCGCTCCGGCGGCGGAAAACGGGCGAGGTCGAGGCCGTGATAGGCCAGCAGAACCCGTGCCGGCTCGGGCGCCAGGCCGGCCAGATGGTCCCGTCCCACGGCGGTGCAGGTCACCAGCCAGTCGAGATCGGCCAGTTTCTCCCGCTTGTCCCATGCGGGGGTGGTCCAGATGTCCTTGGCATGGGCAGAGCAGCTCCAGGGCAGGCCGCGCATCGTCGCGGCGTAGCGGGCGACCGAGGCCGGGGTGTGCAGGAAATGGGCATGCAACCGACCGATTTCGGGCGGCAGTTCGGCGGCCAGGACGAGCGCCTGGCCGAATCGCCGGACCCGATTGCGGCTCGGGTCGCGGCGCAGATCGCGCAGCCACAGGGCGCGGGCCTTCGGATAGCCGGGCAGGCACCGCGCCTTGCGCCAGGCACGCGATACGCGCGCCCAATCGTCGCCCAGGTATTCGGGCAGATAGTCGACCGGCGCCACGATCTCGCGATGGACGGGATGGTCGGCCGGATCCGTGGGATGGCGCAACGAGACGATGCGAATATCGAGCCCGCGCCGCTCCAACGCGCGGATTTCCTGGGCGATGAAAGTCTCGGAAAGGCGCGGGTACCCTTTGAGGACGAACGCGACGGGACGCGGCATGGCCGTCCTTGCGCGCCGGTCAGGGAGTCGCGCGCGCGAGGCCCATCCGCGGCCGAGCCGAGCCCTCGATGCGCCGGGCGACGAGCCGGTTGACGTTTTCCAGCCCGTCCAGAAGGCCGGGAATGACGACTTCGGAGGGTCGCGGTTGCTGGGGCAAGTGGCGCAGGGCGGTCGCCATGACGCGCGGGTCGCGCGGCCCGTCGATCGGCAGCATGGTCACGAGGCCAAGCTCGGCCGCCCGCGATGCCCGGATAAATTGCTCCAGGCGAGGGCGGACACGCGGCACGATGATCGACGGCTTGTCGAAGGACAGGATCTCGCAGAAGGTGTTGTAGCCGCCCATCGCGACCACGCCCGATGCCTTGCGGATCAGCTCCTCGATGCGCGCCTCGAAGGTGATGGCGGAAACCTTGGGCAGGCGCTCGGCGCGCGCCTGGAAGTCGGCCTGGTCTTCGTTCTGCATGAAGGGACCCAGGACGATCAGCGCGTTGTAGGGCATGGTCGGATCGGCCTCGTAGGCCGACAGCACCCAGTCGACCAACTCCACGCCATCGCCGCCGCCGCCGGGCGTGACCAGCAGATAGGGTTCGTCGATCAGATTGTGCTGCGGCGTCGTGGGCGCCGCTCCGTCGGTTTCCCGTCCGAGATAGCCGGTATAGGTGATCTTGCGACGGACCGAATGGGGCAGTTCGATGCCGGCCAGGGGTTCGCAGATCTGGGGCAGGCCATAGACCCAGATCTCGTCGTAGAATTCCTTGAGGGCGGAGACGGCGTTCTTGCGCTCCCATTCCGGGGCGAGCTGGGACGGGTCGTCCATCACGTCGCGCAGGCCGAGGACGAGTGTCGCCCCACGCGCGTGCAGCAGCTCAAGGGTTTCGCGCACCTCGCCGCGCAAGCCCAACGGCTCCTTGTCCACGATGAACACGTCGGGGTCGAAAATCTCGGCAGTGTGGCGGACGATCGATGAGCGGAGCGCGATGGTTTGGGTGATGTCGATATGAAGGCTGAGCGAGGTGTAGTCGCCGTTGCGTAGCTTGATCACGCCCGGCACCCGCACGAAATCGACCCGGGTGCGGAAATCGAAACTGCCGATGATCGGCGAGCCGGAGAGGATCAGGACCGAGAGGTCCTTGTAGGCGGCGACGAGGGAATGGGCGATCGCCCGGCAACGGCGAAGATGGCCGAGCCCGAACGAATCATGGCTGTAGATCAGGACGCGCGCGCCTGCCCACGACGTCGGCATCGCTTTTCCCTCTAGAACGCCGATGTTGCATTTCCCCCGTAACACTATGGCATAGGGGGGAAGCGGCAAGAAATGTTGTTTTAATCGAGGTTTGACTCTAGCGTAGCGCCGCTGGCTGGCGCAGAAGTGCCGTCGAACGGCCGCGAATGCGGGGGGGCACGCGCCGACTCCATGGATCAAAGCGTCTACGGTTTCATTCTCCGACACAGCAAGAAGGAACAGATCGTCCTTCTTGTGATGACGGTCATTTCGTATCCGTTTCTCTATTTTTCCTACGATCTGCCGAAACAGATCATCAATCACATCACGGCGGTCGACGGCCTCAAGAACGGGGGGTCGGGCAAGCCCTATTTGGAGCAGGAGCTGATCGGCCTGTTCACGATGGAGCATGTGCCCTACCTCTTCGCGCTGTGCGCCATCTTCTTCGTATTGGTGCTCATCAACGGCGGCTTCAAATATTTCATCAATGTCTTCAAGGGCCAGCTCGGCGAGCGGATGCTCCGCCGCATGCGTTACGAGCTCTACAGCCGCATCCTCCGGTTCCCGTTGCCCCAGTTCAAGAAGGTCAGCGCCGGCGAGTTGATTCCCATGGTCACGGCCGAGGTGGAGCCGCTCGGCGGCTTTATCGGCGACGCCTTCGTCCAACCTATCTTCCAGGGCGGCCTTCTGATCGTGCCGCTTTTCTTCATTTTCAACCAGGACGTCTTCTTGGGTCTGGCCGCGGTGATGATGTACCCGGTCCAGGGCTACGTGATCCCCAAACTGCAGCGCAAGGTGAACGCGCTGGGCAAGCGGCGCGTGCGCGCCGTGCGCCGCCTCTCGGACCGGATCGGCGAGACCATCAACGGCCTGCAGGAGATCCACGCCAACGACACCTCGACCTTGGAGCGGGCCGAATTCTCCGATCGCCTCGGGCTGATCTACTCGATCCGCTACCGGATCTACGCCCTCAAGTTCGCGACCAAGTTCCTGATCAACGCGATCGACAAAATGACGCCGTTCTTTTTCTACACCATCGGCGGTTATCTGGTGATCGAGGGCCAGGTCAATATCGGTGCCTTGGTGGCTGTGATCGCGGCTCAGAAGGACCTGGCTTCGCCCGCCAAGGAACTGCTCGCCTACTACCAGCAAAAAGAAGATATCCGCATCAAGTACGAGCAGGTGATCGGCCAGTTCGATCCCCCGGGGATCATGGATATCGCCAAGCAGGAAGAGGAGCCGAGCGAGGTTGGTCCGCTCAAGGGCGAGCTCGAATTGAGCAATCTCAGCTATGCCGAGGATGACGGAGTTCGCCTGATCGACAATGCGACGGCCAAGATGCCGCTCGATAAGCGCATCGCCGTCGTCGGCGACGGATCGAGCGGCAAGGACGAATTGGCGATGATTCTCGACGGCCTGCTTACCCCGACCGGCGGGCGCGCGACGATTGGGGGCGCCGTCATCGCCGACCTTCCGGAAACCGTGACTGGCCGGCGCATGGCCTTCGTCAGCCAGGGCGCGCAGGTTTTCTCGGCGAGTGTGCGCGACAATCTGCTTTACGGCCTCAAGCATCGGCCGCAGCGCGATGTGCTGGAAGGCGAGGCGTTGGAAGAGCGGCGGTACGTTGCGGCCGAATCGACGCGCTCCGGGAATTCGCCCCTCGACATTCAGTCCGACTGGATCGATTACGAGGCCGCCGGCGTCGACGGCCCGGCGGCCCTGACCGCGCGCATGATCGAGGTGCTGCGCAGCGTCACCATGGAGCACGACGTCTATCAAATGGGTTTGCGCGGCTCGATCGACGCCGCGTCCCGGCCCGATGTTGCCGAAGCCATCCTGAAGGCGCGCAAGGCCTTCCGCGAGCGGATGGACGAAAACGCGGAACTGGCGGCCCTGGTCGAACCGTTCGACGTGGCCCGCTACAACACCAATGCGACCGTGGCCGAGAATCTGCTGTTTGGCACGCCCGTCGACGAGACCTTCGCGGAGGCCAGCCTGGCGACCAATGCCTATGTTCTGGAGGTGTTGGAGAAAGCCGAGCTGACCAAGGACTTGCTCGAATCCGGCCGCCAGATGGCGCAGACCATGGTCGAGCTGTTCAGCGGGCTGCCGCCGGGGCACGAGTTCTTCGACCAGTTCAGCTTCATCAGTTCCGAGGACCTGCCGGAGTTCCAAACCCTGCTCGGCCGGGTCAACAAGACGGGTCTCGACGAACTCGACGGCGAGGATCGCGCGCGGCTGCTCTCTCTGCCCTTCATGCTGATTCCGGCGCGCCATCGCTTGGGTCTGATCGACGAGGCGATGGAAGGCAAGATCCTGGCTGCGCGCAAGCTCTTCGCCGAGGGCCTGCCCGAGGCGTTGCAGGGAGCGATCGAGTTCCTGGACGCCGAACGCTATGCCGGCGCGGCCACGATCCAGGACAACATTCTCTTCGGCAAGGCGGTCTACGGCCAGGCCGGGGGAGCGGAACGGATCGGCGAGGCGATCACCGAGCTGCTCGACGCGCTCGATCTGCGCGGCGCGGTCATGGAAGTGGGGTTGGAGTTCAATGCCGGCATCGGCGGCTCGCGCCTGTCGGGCGCACAGCGCCAGAAGATCGCCATCGCCCGGGGCCTGATCAAGCGCCCCGATATCCTGATCATCGACCAGGCGACGGCGATTCTGGACGGCCAGACACAGAGCAGCATCATGTCCAACCTTCTTGAGATGTATAGTGAGGGCGGCCTGATCTGGTTCCTGCATCGGCCCAGCCTGGCCCAGTCCTTCGACCATGTCGTCGTGATGAAGGCCGGGCGGGTGGCCGAAGACGGGTCCTACGCCGATCTCAGCGGCGATGACACCGCGTTAAAGGCCTTGATCGAGGCGGAATAGGCCCAGTCGGGAGGCGCCGAAATGAGTTTAAACGAGGAAGTCGAACTGCTCCGGCAGATTCCGCTGTTCTCGAATGTCGAGCCGGCGAAGCTGAAACTGCTTGCGTTCACCAGCGAGCGGGTCACCTTCGGGCCGGGGCAGATGATGGTCCAGCAGGGCGATATCGGCGACGCCGCCTACATCATTATCGAGGGCGATGCCGATATCCTGATCGACACCCCGGACGGGCCGATCAAGGTGGCCACGGTCGGCCGCAACGCAATCATCGGCGAGATCGCAATCCTGTGCGACGTGCCGCGCACCGCCACGGTCCAGGCGAAAACACAGCTCATCACCCTGCGCATCACCAAGGACCTGTTCTTCCGCCTGGTGAACGAATTCCCGCAGATGGCCGTGGAAATCATGCGCGAGCTCGCGCGCAGGCTGGAGCGGACGACGGCCCAGCTTCAGGCCGCCATGAGTCAGAGCGGCGGAAAATGACCGCCTTGCGGCCCAGACGGCCCAATCCGTCGCCCGGTCGGCGGTGAGTCGCCTCGACAGCTTCATCCGTCGCCTGTCCGCCCAGCGCGCCTGTCTCGATGCGGCCATTGTCGCGATCGGGTCGCGCGAGGGCTGCGTCCTGGAAATCGGCCTGGGCAACGGACGCACGTTCGATCACTTGCGCGAGGCTATGCCTGGCCGCGAAATTTTCGTCTTCGACCGCCAGATCAACGCTCATCCCGATTGCGTTCCGGACGAAGGGCATCTTTTCCTTGGCGATTTCCGCGAGACCCTGCCGGCGGCGACCCGGCGGCTCGGCCGCCGCGCGATTCTGGTTCATGCCGATATCGGCAGCGGCGACGTAGCGGCGAGCCGAAGTCTTGGCGCGGCGATCGCACCGCTGATCGCGGCGATGGCCGCACCGGGCGCGCGGATCCTCAGCGATCAGCCCTTGCCGTCCGACACCTGGCAGGCCGAAGCCTTGCCCCATGGAGTCGAGGCCGGGCGCTACCATCTTTATTGGGTCGACGGGGCATGACCCGCTCTGCCTCGGAGGGCGACAGCCGCCTGGACCGAATGATCGCCCGCCTGACGGCCCAGCGCGCTTGCCTGGAGCTTGCCGCAGCCCTTATCGCCGACATGCCCGGCCCGGTGGCGGAACTCGGCCTCGGCAAGGCCCGGACCTACGATCATCTGGTACGTCTCTTCCCGGACCGCGCGGTCTACGCTTTCGACCGGGGCATCCACTGCCCCCCCGAAGCCGTGCCGCCCGCCGAGCGTCTGGTGCTCGGCGAGTTCGAGGCAACCCTGCCCGGCGCGCTGGAGCTCCTCCGCGCGGCGCCGGTTCTGGTTCATGTCGATATGGGCACGGCCGACCGGGCGGGAGATGCCGGCCCGGCTCGCCGGGTCGGGGCTTTGTTGGCGAATCTGATCGCGCCGGGCGGCGTGGCGCTCGCGGACCGGGATCTGGGCCTCGCCGGGTGGCAAGCGGTGCCGTTGCCCGAGGGCGTCGGCCGTTGGCCCTATTTCATTTGGCGACGGTCGGCGGCGGATTAGTCAGCGAGGTCGACGATCACCGGGGCGTGGTCCGACGATTTCTCCCAACCGCGCACCGCGCGCAACACGCTGGCGCCGCGCAGGGACTCGGCCAGCGGCGGAGTCACCCAGATATGGTCGAGCCGGCGGCCCTTGTCGGCAGCGTCCCAATCGCGCGCGCGATAGCTCCACCACGTGTAGAGATTCTCCTCGGGTGGGATGAAACGGCGCACGGCGTCGACCCAGCGTCCGCTGGCCATGACGCGGTCGAGATGCTCGACCTCAACCGGCGTGTGACTGACGACTTTCAGAAGCTGCTTGTGGGACCACACATCGGTCTCGAGCGGGGCAATGTTGAGGTCGCCGACCAGCATCTGCGCGCCGCGCCGCCGCGCCGGCTTGTCCCACCAGTCCGCCATCTCGCGCAAGAACTGCAGCTTGTGGGCGAACTTGTCGTTCTCGGCCGGGTCCGGGATATCCCCGCCGGCGGGAACATAGAAGTTGTGCAGCACGACGCCGTTCGGAAGAGTCGCTTGGATGTGCCGGCAATCGCCCTTGGCGCACCAGTCTTCGCGCCCCGTCTCGCCGAGCGGCAGACGCGAGAGGATGGCGACGCCGTTATAGCCCTTCTGCCCCGCGATATGCTGATGGGTGTAGCCCAAGGCCGCGATCTCTTCGGCCGGAAACAGGTCGTCCGTGACCTTGGTTTCCTGCAGGCAGACGACATCGGGCGAAGCCTCGTCCGCAAGGCGCGCGAGCAGGCCCAGGCGGATGCGGACGGAGTTGATGTTCCAGGTGGCGATACGGACAGGCATGGGATCGGGACCCTGCCCGATTCGCCGAGGCCGGGCAACTATCGGGCCCGGGTGAATGTGGGGAATTCGTGTCTTGGGTCCCCAATGAAGAACGCCCGGCCAGGGGGGATGGCCGGGCGTTCGGAGCTCCTTTTCGGAGCCGGCGGCGCCAGGGGAAGTCGCCGCCGGGGCAACATGCGCAATGGCGCAGGCGTTGCCTCATACCCTTCAAATAGGTAGCTTCTCGGCCGAGTGGTCATGCATTTCACGCATAGATACCATGCGTATAACGCGGCTATGCCACGCGCTGGGCGGCGGCGGCGGTGCGATTCGCGGCACAGGCCCGGCAGGCATCGCCGAAGGCCTTGAAAATGGCCTCCGAATCCGCGTTTTCCCAATAGCGCCATTCCGGATGCCACTGCACGCCGAGAACGAAGCCCGGGGCATCGGGCATGGAAACGGCCTCGACCGTGCCGTCGGGCGCCGTCGCTTCGGCGACTAGCGTTTCGGCCAGACGGTCGATCCCCTGGCCATGGAGCGAATTGACATAGGTTTCTGTCTTTCCCAGGAGCGCGGCCAACGGGCCGTCCGGCCGGATCGAGATCGTATGCCCGGTGGCGTAGCGCCCCGCCGTGTCCAGGTCCTTGCGCCC
Source organism: Rhodospirillaceae bacterium (assembly GCA_018699755.1). GTDB lineage: Bacteria > Pseudomonadota > Alphaproteobacteria > CADEGL01 > CADEGL01 > JABIRQ01. Next base: position 8,201 of record JABIRQ010000213.1, read on the forward strand.
GCGATGGTCGCGCCGTTCCGGCACTTCGTGCAGGCGTTGATGGAGGCTGCCGCCCAGGGCGACATTCAGTTCCTGGATGCCGCGGCAGACCGCCAAAACGGGCGTGCCCCGCCGGAGGGCGTGACGGATCAGAGGCAATGTGGTGGCGTCGCGCAGGGGGTCGTGACTCAGGCCGACCGGCGCCGGAGGGCCGGCATAGTGGTGCGGTTCCACGTCCGAGGGGCTGCCGGTCAACAGGATGCCGTCGACGCGGTCCGCCAGGTCCTCGGGATCGTGCCAGTCGCCCAGGGCGGGGACGAGCATCGGCAGACAATCCGCGCCGCCGCTCACGGCGCGCACGTACTTATCCCCGACGATGTGGTAGCCGAGGTCCCCGCTCGGCCGCAGACAGGCGGTCACACCTACGAGAGGTCGGCATTTTGCGGTCGGCATCGCATCCCTCCTTCGGCTATATAGCGAAGAGACTAGGGCCAAGAGTGGCGACGGCCAAGCGGCCGTCCGGGAACCATGGATCAGGCGACGGACACCCTCCTCCTCTATAAATCGATCGCGGTCGGCGGCTGGTTCGCCTTGCTCTTCGTCCTGGAACGGGTCTGGCCGGCGGCGCCCCGCGTCGGCCTCGAAGAGCGGAGCGATGGCCGCATCGGCGATCGCCGCCGGCTTGGCCGCAACGCCGGCCTTTGGCTGGTCAATCTCGGTCTCGGACCGCTCTTCGTCATTCCGGTTTCCGCCTGGGCGGCTGGCTGGGGCCCGGGCCTGCGCCCCGATTGGTGGGCCGGCTGGCCGGGGCTGATCGCCGATCTGATCCTGCTCGATTTCCTGATCTATTGGTGGCATCGGGCGAACCACACGATTCCGTTCCTGTGGCGGTTCCACGAGATCCATCATCTCGATCGTTTCCTCGACACGACCAGTGCCGTCCGCTTCCATGCTGGGGAGGTCGCGCTCAGCGCCCTGTTCCGCGCCGGGGTGATCGTGCTGTTCGGAATCCCGATCGCCTCCGTGCTCGCCTTCGAGGTCGCCGTGTTGGCGGCGGCTCTCTTTCATCATTCGAATTTGCGCCTCCCGCCGGGCCTCGAGCGTGGGCTGTCGCGGGTGGTCATCACTCCTTCGATCCATTGGATTCACCACCACGCGACGCGGGTGGATACGGATTCGAACTACGGCACGATTCTCAGCGTCTGGGATCCGCTCTTCGGATCGCGCAACCGCAGGGCGCGCGAACTCGACATGGTGATTGGGGTCGAAGGCGAGGCGGAGCGCGGGTTCCTCGACTTGCTGGCCCGGCCGTTCCAGGCCCGTCCGCCCGCCGCCTAGCGGTTACCGCGGTTCTTGTCGGCCGTCGGATCGACGAACTTGAAGAGCACGGGATCGAGATTCACGCCGTAGCGCGGATCGAGCAGCGAGACCGAGGTTGTCTGCCCTTCCGCATCGACCACGGTCCACCGCCGCAGCTCCAAGGGGTCCTCGAAAAACTCCAGGGTGATCTGCCCGGTGCCCATGCCCAGCCCGCCTTCGTCGCCGAGGGTGAGCCGCACGAGTCCGTCCTCCCGGGCGAATCCCAGCACCTCGACCTCCTTGCCGAACGAAATGGCGTCGCGGATCAACACGGAGGCGGGCGAGGCTTCGATCGGAAGATGGGTGGTCTGACCCAGTTCGGCATCGAACAGGATCAGCAGGACGCCGGTCGAAACGATCAGGATCGGCACCGGCGGATCGTATTCGACCCGCATCTTGCCCGGCCGCTCAATGTAGAGCGAGCCCGTGGCCTGGCCGCCATTCGCGGCCCGCTGGACGAAGCGGGCCTGCATCGAGGTGATGCCGTTCAGATAAGACTCGATCTGGCCGATCGCGGCGCGATCCTCGGCGGGAAAGGCGTCCAATCCGCTGGCGGCAAGGGCAGAAGCGGAGATCTGGGCCAGGGTCGCGCATAGCAGCGCCCCGACGAATAGGATTGCTTTCGTCATCTCAGGATAAATAGGTGTGCGATGGCGGTTGGGCCAGGGAAAACATGCCTGCGTGAACGGCGTGGGCCCTATTCGCCGCCCATCAGCACTTCTCGCCGGCCGACATGGTTGGCCGGACTGATCAACCCGTCCGCCTCCATCTGCTCGACGAGCCGGGCCGCCCGGTTGTAGCCGATCTGCAGATGGCGCTGGATGAAGCTGGTCGAGGCCTTGCGTTCGCGCGCCACAAGCTGGACGGCCTGTTCGTAGAGTTCGTCCCCCTCTTCGCCGCCCATGGCTCCGGTCGGGCCGCCGGTTTCGGTGTCCTCGGTTACGTCCTCGACATAGGCGGGCGTCCCCTGGCCTTTCAAGTAACGAACAACCGATTCCACTTCGCCGTCGCTGACGAAGGGGCCGTGGATACGCGTAATGCGTCCGCCACCGGCCATATAGAGCATGTCGCCCTGGCCCAGAAGCTGTTCTGCGCCCTGCTCGCCCAGGATGGTCCGGCTGTCGATCTTCGAGGTCACCTGAAAGCTCACCCGGGTCGGGAAATTGGCCTTGATCGTGCCGGTGATGACATCGACCGAGGGGCGCTGGGTCGCCATGATCAGGTGAATGCCCGCCGCCCGTGCCATCTGGGCCAGACGCTGGACCGCACCCTCGATATCCTTGCCGGCGACCAGCATTAGATCGGCCATTTCGTCGACTACGACGACGATGAAGGGCAGATGGGTCAGGTCGAGGGGCTGTTCCTCGAAGACCGGCTTGCCGCTGTCGGGCTCGAATCCTGTCTGCACCCGCCGGGTCAGCACCTCGCCCTTGCGCCGGGCCTCGGCCAGGCGCTGGTTGTAGCCGGCGATGTTGCGCACTCCGACCTGGGACATGGCGCGGTAGCGGCTCTCCATCTCCTTGACGGTCCATTTCAGGGCGACAACTGCCTTGCGCGGCTCCGTGACCACGGGCGAAAGCAGATGCGGGATGCCGTCATAAACGGACAATTCCAGCATCTTGGGGTCGATCATGATGAAGCGGCATTCCTCCGGCGTATGGCTGTAGAGGAGCGACAGGATCATCGTGTTGATCGCCACCGACTTGCCCGAGCCGGTCGTGCCGGCGATCAGCAGATGGGGCATGCGCGCGAGGTCGACCATCGACGGCTCGCCGCCGATATCCTTGCCCAGGGCAAGCGGCAGGCCGCCAGCCTTGTCGAAGGCGGGGCTTGCCAGAAGTTCGCGCAGATAGACAGTTTCGCGCCGCGCGTTGGGCAATTCTATGCCGATCGCGTTGCGCCCGGGGACGACGGCCACGCGGGCCGAGACCGCGCTCATCGAGCGGGCGATGTCGTCGGCCAGGCCGATCACACGCGACGATTTGGTGCCCGGCGCGGGCTCCAACTCGTAAAGCGTGACCACGGGACCCGGCCGCACCTTCACGATCTCGCCGTTGACGCCGAAATCGTCGAGCACCGTCTCCAGCAGCCGTGCATTCTGGGCCAAGGCCTCCTCGTCGACCTTGGTGCGTTCCTGCCCGGACGTTGCCTGATCCTGCAGCAGGTCCAGAGGCGGTGCCGCGAAATCCTCATCCGGCGACAGGGCGAGCTTGGCTTGAGTCGGGGCTTTCTGCTTGCGCTTCGCCTTTCCCGCGCCCTTGGGGGCGACGATATCGACGGCGGCCGCCCGGGTAAGGGACGGTTCCACGCGCTCGGGCGCTTCTTCTTCTTCGTCCTCGTCGGCGCGCCGCGCCGCTCGGCCGAGGGCGCCGCGCAGTTCGGCCACGCCGTCGCCGAAGGCGTCGCGCCGACGCGTGAGCGGGCGCAGCAGGGCCCGTCCCATCGCACCCAGGCCGCGCGCCGCCGCACGCCATTCCCGGGGCCGCAAGGCAAGCCCGGCGATCAGCGCCGGGATCGACAGCAGGGCTGCGGCGCCACCGATCAACCCGGCGTCGGTCGGCAAACCGAAAAGCGACAGCAGACTGGCCAGGGCGCTGAGAACCAGACTCCCCGCAAAACCGCCCAGGGTGCTCGCAAGCGGCCAGGATGCGGGGGTGGACAGAGACGCCAGCGCGATGGCCGCGAGAATCAACCCGGCAGGCAGCGCGGCGAGGCGCAGCCAGAGCGGCCCGATGCCCCGGTGGCTGACGAGGCGCCAGCCCCAACTGATCAGCGCGGCGCAGATCAGGGCGGCGGCCAGGCCCAGGGTCTGTAGCAACAGATCGGCGGCGAAGGCACCGGGCACGCCCAGAAGATTCGCCACCGCGCCGTCGCTTGCCCGGTTGAACGAGGGGTCGGCCGAATCGAAGCTGACCAGCGCTGCGGCCAGGGCCACGCCCGCGCCGATCGACACGGCGCCCATGATTTCGCTTGCGCGGCGTTCGAGAAAGGCGCGCCAATCGGCCGGCAGCAGGCGCGGGCGTCCGGCGGCCTTGGCGGCCGATTTCGTCGTTGTCGTCGTCACGCGGCGTGCCTGAGCATGATGCTCTCAGTTTACGGACTCGAAACGGATTGCGCCAGCAACCTCAGAGATTACTTTAAGGAGAATGCGCGAACGCCTCAAGAACATTCGGTCGTTCAAGCCTGGCTTCGTCGGCGGGCTGCGCCGCCGCAAGGCACCGCCGGCCCGGGTCGCGCCCCGGCCGCCCCGGATGTTCGCGATCGATCCGGGCCGGACGGCGTGATTCAGCTGTCCCCCCGGTTGCGGTGACGAGAGGGTTTCGGCACCCCGGAGGGCGATATGAGACTGGACTTGAGCGGTTCCAGCAGCAAGTCTTGGCCCATGGCCGACGCGCATTCCTCAGGCGAAACGACCGCCGATATCGTGATCGTCGGCGGTGGCATGGCCGGCTTGACCGCGGCCTTGGCCTTCGGCACCGCCGGGCTGTCGGTCGTCCTGGTCGATCGCAGCCCGGTCCGGGCGGTGCTCGATGCCGCGTTCGACGGGCGGACTGCCGCCTTGGCTCTCGGGTCCCAGCGCGTGCTGGACGGATTGGACGCCTGGGAAGGCATGGCGGCAGACGCGGAGCCGATCCGCGAAATCCGGGTCTCGGACGGCGGTTCGCCGCTCTTCCTGCACTACGACCATCGCGAAGTCGGCGACGAGCCGCTGGGCTATATCGTCGAGAACCGCCATATCCGCCGCGCCTTGCACGAGAGGTTGGCGGCCTGTCCTTCCGTGAGGCTGATCGCGCCGGCCTCCGTGGCGGACCTCGCGCGCGAGGGATCCTTCGCCCAGGCTCGTCTGGAGGACGGCCGCATCGTTCAGGCGCGGCTCGCGGTGGCGGCGGACGGGCGCGATTCGCCCCTGCGCCAGGCGGCTGGAATCCCGGTCACGGCCTGGGCCTATCCCCAGACGGGGATCGTCTGCACGGTTCGCCACGAAAAGCCCCATCGCGGCATCGCCCATGAACGGTTCCTGCCGGCCGGGCCGCTTGCCATGCTGCCGATGCGCGGCAATCTCTCCTCCGTGGTCTGGACCGAGCGGCGCGAGCGTGCACCCCATCTGATGGGCCTGGACGAGGCCGCCTTCGCGGCCGAGATCGCGCACCGCTTCGGCCCGTCCCTGGGTGCGCTGGAAGTCGTCGGTGGGCGTTGGAGCTATCCCCTCGCCCTCTGTCATGCCGATCGCTATGCCGCGCCGCGCCTGGCTCTGGTCGGGGATGCGGCCCATGCGATCCATCCGATCGCGGGGCAGGGTTTCAATCTCGGTCTGCGCGACGTCGCGGCCCTGGCCGAGACGGTGGTCGATACGGCGCGCCTAGGCCTCGATTTCGGCGGCCTCGAAACTCTGCGCGCCTACGAACGCTGGCGGCGTTTCGACAGCGTCGCCCTGGCTGCCGCGACCGATATTCTGAATCGCCTGTTCTCGAACGATGTGGCGCCCATTCGACTGGCGCGGGACCTGGGCCTAGCGGCGGTCAACCGCGCGCCGCCCCTGCGCCGGGTATTCATGCGCCACGCCATGGGCCTTGTGGGGGATCTCCCTCGTCTCGCAAGGGGCGAACCGCTCTAGCCGTCGCGCGACAGGCCGCGTTCGGCCAGGGCGTCGAGATAGGCCTGCCAGCGCACCGCGCAGTCCCGGCCCAGCTCGTACAGATAGGACCAGCTGTAGAGGCCGGTGTCATGGTCGTCATCGAAGAGGATTCGGATGGCGTAGCGGCCGACCGGCTCGACCCCGCCGATCGCCACCATCCGCTTGCCCGGCACGATCTTCTTTTGCCCGGGGCCGTGGCCCTTGACCTCGGCCGAGGGGCTTTCGACCCGCAGCAGTTCGGCGGACAGTTCGAAATGACAGCCGTCGTCGAAGGCGATATCGAGGCGTCGTTCAGCCCGGCGGACACGGATTTCGGTGGGCCGCGGAGTCGCGGCGCCGGCGGGACCGGTCATGGCGGGCCTAGGTGTCGGCCGCGTCGTCCAGCTTGCGGGCTTCGTCGACCAGCATGATCGGGATGCCGTCGCGAATCGGATAGGCCAGCCCGGCCTGCCGGCTGATCAGCTCGCCGCGCTCGCGGTCGTATTCCAGCGGGCCCTTGGTCAGCGGGCAGACAAGGATTTCCAGCAATTTGGGATCGACGCCTGTGGTGTCTTCGGCCATGGGGCCTCCTTCGTTTCGCGTTTCGCGGCGTGGGACCGGCGTTTCGCGGCGCGGGGCCGGTCAGTGGCGCACCGACATGGGCATATCCCCGGTGCCGCCGGCGAGCGTCATCTCCATCACGGCGGTCATTACCGCGCAGCGTTCCGCGAGGCTTTCCGCCTCGAGCAGGGCCTGTTTTTCGTTTGCCTCGAAAGGGCAGGTCTGGGCCAGAACCGCCACCAGGTCGGCGTCGGAGGTCTCGGCGACGACGTCCCAGTCGGCGGCCAGGCCGCGCGTGTCCAGATAGCGGCGCAGGGTCGCGATCAACGCATCGCGATCCATGCCGCTTTGTGCCGGAACCCGCGCGCCGTCCGGGGCGAGGTCGTCGACGAAGGGCGCGTAATCGGCGCGGACGCGGCGATAGCCGTCATGCACCGGCAGTTCCTCGGTGACACGAAATCGGCACAGGCCGACGAGGGTGAAATAGTACCGCCCGTCGTCGGCGCTTCGCTCATCCTCGATGCGGCCGACGCAGCCGGTCTCGTAGATCGGCGCCTGCGCTTCCTCGGCCGTGTCGGGGTCGCGCGGCTGGATCATGCCGATCAGCCGATCGCTCGCCAGGGCATCCCGGGCCATGGCCCGGTAGCGGTCCTCGAAAATGTGCAGGGGCAGCCGCCCCCCAGGCAGCAGAAGCGCCCCCGGCAGGGGAAAAATCGGGATTCGTTCGGGCAGGTCGATGCCGCTCACGAGAACAGAACGGACGACAGGCGCCGCCGCCCCTCTACGGTGAGTTCGTGACTGTGACCGAGCGCTTCGAAGACCTGCACGAGCTGCTTGCGCGCCGCCTCGTCGTTCCAGGCGCGTTCGCGCCGCACGATCTCGATCAATTCGTCGATTGCGGCTTCCGCCTGATTCGCGCCGTAGAGCGCCACGGCGAGGTCGAAGCGCGCCTGATGGTCCTTCTCGTTCGCAGCCAGGCGGGCCTGCAGTTCGGGAATCTGGCCGGCCGCCTTGCCGGCCTTCTCGGCCAGATCGAGGGCGGACCGGGCGGCCGTGATTTCGGACTCCTCGGCCGCTTCCGCGGGCAAGGAATCGAGGACCGTCCGGGCCTGCTCGAAATCGCCGGCGGCGATACAGCAGCGCGCCAAACCGGCGGCGGCGGGTAGGTTGCCCGGCTCGTGCTGGAGAACCTGGCCGAAAATCGCTGCGGCCGTGTCGCTGTCGCCGGCTTCGAGCGCGCCCTTGGCCTGCTCCATTGCCGCGTCCACTGGCGACGGCCCGGGCTCCGCCGTGCCCCCGGTCAGGTTGTCGACGAAGGTCTGGATCTGGCTCTCCGGCAATGCGCCCATGAAGCCGTCGACCGGCTGGCCGTCCACGAAGCCGTAGACGGCGGG
>JABIRQ010000470.1 GCA_018699755.1 Rhodospirillaceae bacterium
AATCGCATGGCCGAAGAGATCCTGGGTCGGGCCTGACGCATTTGGTGGAGATCGAACTCGTCGTCACTCCCATCCCAATCCTCTCCCATCGAGGGGGAGGGCGTTCGGTCGCGCCATGCCCTTCCGTAGCTCCATGCTCCTTGATGGTTGGGGTGAGCGGCGAAGCCGGTCGAGTCGAGGGGGGTGGTGAGAAGTCCTCGTTCGGGAGTCGAACCATTAGGTCCAAACGCCTTGGCTGAGCGGGCGGCGGCAGCGGAGCCCGGCGGTGCGCCGGTGCGCGGCGTCGCGCTGCTGCTTTGCGCCGGGACGGTGATGAGCATGAACGGCCTGTTGTTCCGGGGCGTCGAGGCGGCCACGGATTGGCAGGTGATCTTCTGGCGCAGTCTGTGGATGGCGGGGGTCTTCGCCGTCGCCTTGACGGTGCGCGAGCGCGGGCGGCTCGATCGCGCCTTCCGGCGCGCCGGCCTCGTCGCCCTGGTCGCCGGGGTCATCCTCGGCATCGGCAATGTTTCCTTCTCGCTCGCGATCCTGAACACGACGGTCGCCAACGCGCTGCTCATCCTCAGCGCCTCGCCCTTCCTCTCCGCGATCTTCGCCTGGCTGCTGATGCGCGAGGCGATCGGCCGGGTGACGGCCGTGGCCATGGTCGTGGCCTTGGCCGGGGTCGCCATCATGGTTTTCGAAGGATTGGGCGCCGGGCGCTTCTTCGGCAATCTGATGGCCGTCCTGACCCTGGTCACCCATGCGGGTTTCATTGTCACCCTGCGCTATGCCCGCAACGTCGACATGCTGCCGTCGGTCTGCATCGCGGGCTGTATCGCCGCCCTCGGCGGCGCCGCGGCATCGGCGCCGGGTTTCGCCCTCGCGCTCAGTGCCAACGATTTCCTGATGTGCGCCTTGATGGGGATCGGTACGATGGGCCTCGGCTTCGCGCTCTTCACCATGGGTGCGCGCTACCTGCCGGCGGCCCAGACCTCTCTCCTCGTGATGTCCGAGGTGATCCTGGCCCCGATCTGGGTCTGGATATTCTGGAACGAAACGCCGTCGAGCCTGACCCTGATCGGCGGTGCGCTGGTGCTGAGCGCGGTTTTTGGCCTGACTGCCCTGACGATGCGACGGGGCGCGGACCGAGCCCTCTAGTTAGTCCCTCAGCCTGTGGCCTCGACCAGGACGTAAGTGCCGGGCGCGGGTTCCAGCGCCTTGAGCTTGCCGTCGCCGGGCTTGCGCGCCGGCACCTTGGCGCCGGCGTGGCGCGCCGCCCATTTCTGCCAGACCGGCCACCAGGAGCCCGGCTCCTGCTTCGCCCCTTCGAGCCAGGCGTCGGGCGAAGCCGGCAGCTTGGCGTTCGTGAAATAGGTGTATTTCTTGGCGTCCGGCGGATTGACCACGCCGGCGATATGGCCCGAGCCCGCGAGGACAAACTTGCGCGGCCCGATGAAGAGCTGGGTCGTCGCGTAGGTCGTCTTCCAGGGAGCGATATGATCCTCCTGGGTCGACAGGAAGAAGGACGGCGTCTTGACCTTGGTGACGTCGATCGGCGTCCCGGCGAGGGTGATGCCGCCCGGTTTCGACAGCAAATTCTCCTGATACATCTTGCGCAGATAGAAGCTGTGCATGGCGCGCGGCATGCGCGTCGAATCGGCGTTCCAGTAGAGCAGATCGAAGGGGAAGGGATCCTTGCCCATCAGATAGTTGTTGATGACGAAGGACCAGATCAGGTCGTTGGCGCGCAGCATGTTGAAGGTGGTCGCCATATGGGCGCCCTCGAGATAGCCCTTCTTGTCCATCTGGCCTTCGAGATAGTTGAGCTGTTCCTCGTCGATGAAGACGCCCAGGTCGCCGGGATCGGTGAAATCGACCAGGCTGACGAAGAAAGTCGCGCTCTTGATCCGGTCGTCGCTCTTCTCGGCCATATAGGCCAGGGTCGAGGCGAGCAGGGTGCCGCCCAGGCAATAGCCGATAACGTTCGCCTCGCGCTCGCCGGTCGCCTTTTCCATGGCATCGAGGGCGGCCAGGGGCGCTTCCAGCATGTAATCCTCGAAGCTTTTCTTCGCGAGATCGGAATCCGGATTGACCCAGGAGACCACGAAGACCGTGTGACCTTGCCCGACCGCCCATTTGATGAAGGAATTCTTCGGGCGCAGGTCCAGGATGTAGAACTTGTTGATCCAGGGCGGCATGATCAGCAGGGGCCGTTTGAATACCTGCTTGGTCGTCGGCTCGTACTGGATCAGTTCCATCAGGTCGTTGCGGAAGACCACACGGCCGGGGGTGATGGCGATGTTCTCGCCGACCTTGAAGGCGTCCTTGTCGGTCATCGTGATGCGCAACTGGCCCTCGCCCTGCTCCAGGTCGCGGAGCAGGTTTTCCAGGCCTTTCACCAAGTTTTCGCCCTTGGACTCGACGGTCGCGCGCAGGACTTCCGGGTTGGTGGCGACGAAGTTCGTGGGCGCCAGGGCGTCGACGAACTGCTGGGTGTAGAATTCGACCTTCTTCGCCGTCTTCTCGTCCAGCCCGTCGACCTCGCGCACCGTCTCGGTGATCCAGTTCGAGGTCAGCAGATAGGATTGCTTGATGTAGTCGAAGACCGGATTCTCGCGCCAGGTCTCGTCCTTGAAGCGCCGGTCGTCGCCGTTCGGCTGCACCATCGGCCCGGTCTCGGCGCCCATCATGCGCGAGGCGGTGTTGTGCCACAGTGCCATGTAGTTCTGCCAAAGATTGACCTGGGCCTCAATCAGCTTGGCGGGATCGGCCATCATTTTGGCCGTCAGATCCATGAAGGCGGCGCCGATGTTGAGCGGATCGACCGGGCCGGAACCGTCCTCGCCATGGGAGCGGGACAGAAAGTCCATCACCACGCGCTGGCTGCGCTCGGCAATGTCGGCCATGGCGCGGGCAAGCGCGGCGGCGTCCTGATTCTGGCTCTCGGTGCCCGGTTGACCCGGTTGATCGGTCATCTAACGTTCCCTTATCATTCCCGCGCCGCGGCCCGAACATGCTACCCTATCGCGCGTATCGGTCGGTGTCTGGACAAACGCCGAAGCAAACGACTGTTGCGCCAAGGGGTTGGAGCCGGATATTGATACGCCCCGCAGAGGTGCGGGGCAGCACGGTTCACAAGACGGCGCAGGCCATACATACATGAGCGGCTACGGGATTTCAAAAGCTTTGTTGCACTGCACAATAAATGGTGGACGGCCGATCGGCCGCCTGCTGATCCTGGGATTTGCGGTCGTTTTTCTGTTCGGCTTGGCGGCTTGCTCTTCCGTCCCGGACGAGGCGAATCCGACCGAGTGGTTCGGCGAAGACGACAAGCCGGAGGGTACGGCGGCGGTGGGCGGCAGCGACGAGGCCATACCCGGCGCCGATTCCGATTTCCCCAATCTGGCGAGCGTGCCGGCGAAGCCCGAGGCGATGACCACCCTGGAGGAGCGGACGGATATCGCCCGGGGGCTGGTGGCGGACCGGTCCAAAGCGAAATACAGCGAGCCGGTCTCGCGGGTCGCGCCTGTAACGGTGGCGCCGCCGGCGCCTGCGCCGGTCGTGGCAACGCCCGAACCCGCGCCGGAACCCGCCCCGCCTCCGGCAACGACGATAGCGCCGCCGCCGCCCTCCCCGACCCAGGCTCCAAACCCGGCGAAGCCGACGCCCAGCGAGGCGATCGCGGCTGCCGTGGAGGCCGATACGCCTGAATCCGCGCCGGCTCCTCGGCCTGCGCCTGTGCGCGCCCCGGCCGCAGCACCCGAGCCGCCGATGGTCACGCCCGGCGCGGTTCCGCCAGCGCCCCCGCCGCCGGCTGCTGCGACCCCGAATGTTCGGCCGGCGGCTCCGCCCTCCGCGCCGCCCGTGCCCCAGATTGCGACGCAAGCGCCGGCACGCGCCCCCGCGCAACCGCCGCGCCCCGCCACGACGGGGCCGTTGGTTGCGCCGCCGACGGTCGGCAGGGCCGAGGATGCGCTGTTCCTGATCGAATCGGGCAGCGGTGGCGGCGGCGGCCCCGTTGGACCCCAATACGTGCCCGGCAATGTGGGCACTGGGCGCGCCGTCGCCTTGATTTTCTTCGGCAACGGTTCTTCCAAGCTGTCGTCGCGAGACAATGACATCCTGCGGGATGTCGCCCGGCTTTTCAGCCAGCGGGGCGGCAAGCTTCGCGTGGTCGGGCATGCCAGCGGCGCCGTCGGCGGCAGCGATCCGGTCAAGCAGCGTCTCGCCAATTTCAAGGTTTCCGTGGATCGGGCCAGCGCCGTGGCGCGCGCCCTGACCGATGCCGGGGTGCCGGCGGGGATCGTCGAGATCGACGCGGTTTCGGACAATGCGCCGCTGCTCGAAGGCGGCGATGCCGCCGATCGGCGGGCCGAAATCTTTCTCAACTGACGGCCGGATTTCTACGATCCAACGGAGGCATATGGATACGCTCAAGGTCGCTATCGCGGGCCTGGGAACGGTCGGAGCGGGTCTGCTCAAATTGCTGCAGGACAACCACGAATTGCTTGCCGCCCGCTGCGGACGGCCGGTCGAAGTGACAGCCGTTTCGGCGCGGGACCGGCGGCGCGACCGCGGCGTTTCGATCGATGGTTTCGCCTGGTACGACGATCCGGTCCTGATGGCGCGCGAGGCGGACGCCGATGTTCTCGTCGAACTGATCGGCGGGTCGGATGGTGTCGCCAAGGCGGCGGTCGAGGCCGCAATCGCGGCCGGTCGTCATGTCGTGACGGCGAACAAGGCGCTTCTGGCCATTCATGGCAGCGCCCTGGCCAAGGCGGCGGAGGCCACCGGCGTTTCCCTGGCCTACGAGGCGGCCGTCGCCGGCGGCATTCCGATCGTGAAGGCCTTGCGCGAAGGCCTCGCCGGGAACGATGTGACACGCGTCTTCGGAATTCTGAACGGCACCTGCAACTATATCCTGACCGAGATGCGGGCGACCGGGCGGGCCTTCGACGACGTCCTCGCCGAAGCCCAGGACCTGGGCTATGCCGAGGCCGATCCGAGCTTCGACATCGACGGCGTCGACGCGGCCCACAAGCTGGCCATCCTGACCAGCATCGCGTTCGGTCGCGAGGTCGATTTCGACGGTATTTCGACCGAGGGCATCCGGCATATCACGCCGCTCGATATCGCCTATGCCGAGGAATTGGGCTATCGCATCAAGCTGCTTGGCATCGCGCGCAAGACCGAGCACGGCGTGGAGCAGCGGGTGCACCCCTGCATGGTCCGGCGTGATCATCCGATCGCCCATGTCGAGGGCGTGTTGAACGCTGTCGTCGCGGGCGGAAACTTCGTGGGCGACACGGTCTATGAAGGGAGCGGCGCGGGGGCGGGGCCGACCGCCTCGGCGGTCATGGCCGATCTCGTGGATATCGCCTGCGAGCGTTATTCACCGACCTTCGGCATTCCTGCCGCGCGCCTGAAGAAAGCGGAAACGGCCGCGCTCGAACGCCATGTCGGGGAATATTACCTGCGCCTGCATGTGATCGACCGGTTCGGCGTGATGGCGGACCTGACATCTGTGTTCCGGGATGAGCGGATATCGCTCGAAGCGATGCTTCAGCGGGGTCGCGATCCGGACGAGATCGTGCCCGTGGTGTTCATCACCCACGAGACGGACGAGGCCTCGTTGCGCCGGGCGCTCGAACGAATTTCGGCGCTTGACCACGTGGTCGAACCCCCCAGGATGATCCGAATCGAGCCCCTGTGAGGGAGCAGAAGAAGTTGTGAGGGAGCAGAAGAATATGGCGAAGGCGCAGGACTTCGGCAGCATGGACCGCAACCTGGTCATGGATGCCGTGCGGGTGGCGGAGGCGGGGGCCATCGCCGCGGCGCGACTCGTGGGCCTCGGCGACGAGAAGGCGGCCGATCAGGCGGCGGTCGACGCCATGCGCCGTGCCCTGAATGCGCTGGACATCGCGGGCACCGTGGTGATCGGAGAGGGCGAGCGCGACGAGGCGCCGATGCTCTATATCGGCGAGGAGGTGGGCACCGGCAAGGGGCCCAAGATCGATATCGCCCTCGATCCGCTCGAAGGCACGACTCTGACGGCGAAGGGCGCGGCCGACGCGCTCGCCGTTATTGCGATGGCCGAGGCCGGCGGATTCCTCAACGCGCCCGATGTCTACATGGACAAGATCGCCGTCGGCGGCGGCCTGCCCGATGGGGTCGTCGATATTGACGACCCGCCGGCCGAAAATCTCAAATCCCTGGCTTCGGCCAAGGGCGTGAAGGTCGAGGACCTCGTCGCCTGCATCCTGGACCGGCCCCGCCACGAAGACCTGATCGCCAAGACGCGCGAGGCCGGCGCGCGCATACGCCTGATTTCCGACGGCGATGTCAGCGGCGTGATCGCGACGTCCCAGGCCATGACCGGAATCGATATCTACATGGGCAGTGGTGGCGCTCCCGAGGGCGTGTTGGCGGCCGCGGCCCTGCGCTGCATCGGCGGCCAGATGGAGGGTCGCCTGCTGTTCCGCAACGACGAGGAACGGGGCCGCGCCCATCGACTGGGCATCGAGGATTTTGCCCGCAAATACACGCTGCATGAACTGGCGGGCGGCGACGTGATCTTTGCCGCGACCGGCGTGACCGACGGCTCCATGCTGCGCGGCGTGCGCCGCCGGGATGCGACGACAACGACCGAATCGATCGTCATGCGTTCTTCCACCGGGACCGTGCGCACGATGCAAACCACCCACGATTTTTCGCGCAAGGCCGAGCTCAACCCGGCCAAGCCGTGATCGATCCCGTGCGGCGATGCCCGGCCCAGCGCCCGGTTCCGTCGTGACCCAAGCCTTGTCATGAGAGAGGACGGGAGCGCGGCTTTCCTGGGGGTCGAACGATCCTTGGGCGGCAAGCTCTGGCGGTCGCGTCTGGCCGACGATCGAGCCGCCATGGCTCTGTCCCAACGCCATGGCCTGCCCGACATGCTGGGCCGGGTTCTGGCGGCGCGCGGGATTGCGCCCGAAGCGGTCGAGGAATTTCTCAGCCCAAGCCTGCGGGCCGCCATGCCGGATCCAAGCCGGCTCAAGGACATGGACGCGGCCGCCGAACGCCTGGCCGCCGCGATTCGGGACGGAGAACGGATCGCCGTCTTTGCCGATTACGATGTCGACGGCGCGACCTCCGCCGCTCTGCTGTTCCGCTTTCTCTCCGCCGTCGGCACGCCGCCGCTGATCTACGTCCCCGACCGCGTGATCGAGGGCTATGGCCCCAATGCCGAGGCCCTGCTGGGACTTCAGGAGAGCGGCGCCAAGCTGGTCCTGACGGTCGATTGCGGCATCACCGCCCATGAACCTCTGAAGGCCGCGGCCGATGCCGGGCTGGAAGTGGTGGTGGTCGATCATCATGTCGCCGAAGCGGGGTTGCCGCCGGCGCGGGCCATCGTCAATCCCAACCGGCTCGACGACGACAGCGGCCAGGGGCAGCTCGCCGCCGTCGGCGTGGTGTTCCTTCTGGTCGTGGCGCTCAACAGGGCCCTGCGCGCGGCTGGGTGGTACACCGGGGGCCGGCGCGAGCCGGATCTGCTCGGCTGGCTCGATCTCGTCGCCCTGGGCACCGTCTGCGACGTCGTGCCCCTGACCGGCGTCAACCGGGCGCTGGTCGCCCAGGGCCTCAAGGTCATGGCCCGGCGCGCCAATCCGGGCCTCGCCGCCCTGGCCGACGTGGCCGGGGTGGACGAGCGGCCGGGCACCTATCACGCGGGTTTCGTGCTGGGCCCCCGGGTCAATGCCGGCGGGCGGGTCGGGGAGGCGGGACTGGGCGCGCGCCTGCTGACCACCGAGGACCCGGCGGAAGCGCGGAGCATTGCGGAACGGCTGGATACCCATAACCGCGAGCGCCAGACCCTGGAGGCCCGGGTGCTGGAGGAAGCGGGCGCGGCGATCGAAGATGCGGGCGGACCCGGCGCCGCCGTCTTCGTCGCGGGCCGGGGCTGGCATCCCGGGGTCATTGGCATCGTGGCCAGTCGGCTGGCCGAGACCTACAACCGGCCGGCCTGCGTCGTCGCCCTCGATGGGGGAATCGGCAAGGGCTCGGGCCGTTCGGTCCCCGGCGTCGGGCTGGGCGGGGCGATCCTCGCCGCGCGCCAGGCGGGACTGCTGATCGCCGGCGGCGGCCATCCCATGGCGGCCGGCTTCACCGTGGCCGAGGACAAGCTCGACGCCTTTCGGGCCTTCCTGGACGAGCGGATCGCCGGCGAGATCGAAGCCAAGGGCGTGGTGCCCGAATTGCGGCTCGACGGCGCGCTGGCTCTCGCGGGCGCGAACTGGGACCTGGTCCAGTCTCTCGAAGCTTTGGCGCCGTTCGGCCAGGGCAATGCGGAGCCGGTCTTTGCCTTGCCCGATGTGCGCATCGCCAAGTCGGATGTGGTGGGGCGCAACCATGTGCGCTGCTTCGTGACCGGCCCGGCCGGCGGCCGTCTGAAGGCCATCGCCTTCCGGGCGCTGGAAACGCCGCTCGGCAATGCCTTGCTGGATATCTCCGGCGCGCCCCTGCATCTTGCCGGCCGCCTGCGTCCGGACACTTGGCAGGGCCGCGAGGACGTTCAGCTCGTCATCGCCGACGCGGCAAAGGTGCAGTAGCCAAGAGGATCGGGACCGTGGACGACATCACCCTCGACGTTCGAAAATTCGTCTACGACACCATCGTCGAGACCGCCCATCCGCC
The DNA here is from genome assembly GCA_018699755.1 of Rhodospirillaceae bacterium. GTDB lineage: Bacteria > Pseudomonadota > Alphaproteobacteria > CADEGL01 > CADEGL01 > JABIRQ01. The sequence goes on from JABIRQ010000470.1 coordinate 8,656, forward strand.
GATCGCCCAGCATGTGGCGGATCGGTTCGGCCTGCCCCGGGCGGAGGTCGTGCGCCTGTTCCATGTCCTGCAGGACGAGCGCCAACTCACCCTGATTCCGGGGACGGACCGCATCTTCATGGCCCATCCCTTTTCGGCCCTGATCACGCCCTACCGTGTGCGCCTGCGCCGGGGGCCAGAATATTTCATCAATTGCGCCTTCGACACCTTGGCGGCCCACCCGATGCTGGGCGACGCGTCGATGACGATTTCGGGCTTCTGCCACCGCACGGGAAAGCAGATCGAGATACTGCTCGACGGCGGCCGTATCGAATGGTTGCAGCCGGCGACCACGGTCGTTTATCTCGGCATCCCGGCGCGACGCTGGTGGGAGAACATCATCGACACCTGCGGCAACCAGTTTCTGTTCTTCGCGACTGAGGCGGATGCGGAGGCCTGGGAGAAGGAAACCGACCGGGTGGGCGTGGGCCGTTCGATTTCGGTCGAAACCTGCCTACGCCTGGTCGATCCGGTCTATCGCGACAAGCTCAAGAGCGATTACGTGCGGCCCACGGCCGAAATGCTCAACCGGCACCTCCGCAGCCTCGGCCTCGTGGGGGGATTCTGGGAGTATTGAGCGGGGTTGTCAGGAGCCGACGAAGCGCCCGAGCTCGTTGAACAGCACATTCCAAGCAGGTTCGTTCTGGAGAATGGCGTGGTTGTCACTCTCCAGCATGACGAACTCCGCGTCGGGGATTCCCGCCGCCAGCGCACGGCCCTGCTCGATGGGATGCACGCCATCGTTGCGTGCGTGAAGCACCAGGGTCGGGCAGGAAACCTGCCGGAGCAAGTCGCTGACATCGAAGCTGTCGACGGCGGCGCGCAGGGCCGTGGCGTTCTCGGGACTGGTGGTCTGGCGCTGGAGTTCGGCAAGGGATTCGATCTGGTCCTGTCGGCCGCCGGGGATGTACATGGAGGCAAAGGATTTGAGAAAGGCGCTGCCCGGCTTGCCCCATCCATGCCGGATGAGCGTGAGCATCGCTTTTCCCGTATCCCGCTCTTCTTCATTGCCTCGAACCAGCCGCCCTTGCACGTAACCTCCGAGAAGGACGAGTCGACTGACACGGTGGGGATGACGCGCCGCATAGGCGATGGAGATGGCTGCGCCTTGGGACGTACCGTATAGGGCGAAACGGTCCAGTCCGGCGCCTTCGGTGACGGCCTCCAGATCGTCGACGAAGCGATCGAGGGAAAAGTCGTCGGCTGTCCAATCCGACAGGCCATTGCCTCGTTGATCGTAGCGGGTCACCTGGAAGGACTTGCCCAGTTCGTTCAGGAAGGGACGCCAGACTGGGCTTTGCCAATCGTGCTCGATATGCGTCAACCAATGGCCGGCACGCACGAGAGGGTGGCCGGCGCCCGTGGTCGCATATGCGATGCGCGTCCCGTCACGGGACGTGCAAAAGCGCACGTGCTGTGGGGGCGATGCGACTCGATCCGGCGCATGGGGCGCCGAAACCGATCCCTCCGCGACCACTTCCGTCGTGACGACGAAGCGAAAACCCCGGCGAGGTACGGTCTTGATGATCGACTGCCTCGTGCCGTCGTCACCCACGGCAGCCCTGGCTGCGCTGATGCGCGCGCTTATAGCCGAATCGGAGACGATCCTGCCGCTCCATACCACGTCGATCAGCTCGTCCCGGCGAATGAGACGATCCGGATTTTCAACCATATGCCGGAGCAGGTCGAATACCTGGGGCTCTACGACGCGAGGTTCACCACCGACCAGGAGCCGGTGTCCCTCGATGTCGATCTCGCAGCCTGCGAAACGATACTTCATCGGACCGTTCTCCTGCCGGCTCGGAGAGGTGCCGCCGAACGTTGGATATGCATGAAGTCAGGAAAAGACAAGGCTTTCTAAAGTTCTCCGTCAAGCATCCATACGAATTGCCCGCCATGATTCAAAGGCTCTGAACGGATGGAAACGATGGAGGAAACAGTGACCGCTATTTCGCAGCAGCAGATCCGCCGCCATTCCAATGGATCGATCGATACGGAATACTACCTCGCGCGCGGTCGGGCCGAACGCGGTTACGAGGTCCGGCGAACCGCCCGCGCCGCCGCAGGAATGCTTCGGCGCCTCGTCCGGCGTGTTTTCAGCCATGCCGCCCACGATGCGCTCTTCGCGCAACCGAGCGGAGACTCGGTCTCCCGGCCCGCCTAGGTCGTTTCCGTGCCGGGGCTTTGCGTGCTCGGAATCGACTATGAGGCATGCGCACGTCGGATCGCCCGCCAGACAGTCTCGCTCGTCAGCGGCATGTCGAGATCCTTGATGCGGAAGGGCGCCAGGGCGTCGAGGACGGCGTTGATAATGGCGGGCGGCGCGCCGGTCGCTCCGCCTTCGCCCGCGCCCTTGATGCCCAAGGGATTGGCGGTGCTCGGCACTTCCAGGATGCGTGTCGCGAAATCGGGCAGGTCGTCGGCCCGGGGAATCGCGTAGTCCATGAAACTGGCCGAGAGAAGCTGGCCCGTGCCCTCCTCATAGGCCGTGCGTTCGGTCAGGGCCTGGCCGACGCCCTGGGCCATGCCGCCATGGAGCTGGCCGTCCAGGATCATCGGATTCACGGCGCGGCCGACATCCTTGACCATGGCGTGACAGACCAATCGGACCGCGCCGGTCTGGGGATCGACCTCGACCTCGGCGACCTGGGTGCCGTTGGGGAAGGTCTCCTCGGTCGTCAGGTCGTTATGGGCGGCCAGGGGCTCGCCCCGGTCGACGGCCGCGCGGGCGACCGTGAAGAGATCGACGGCCCGGTCCGTGCCCGCCACGCGAAACGCGCCGTCGCCGTATTCGATATCCGCGACCGCCGCTTCCAGAAGATCGCCGGCGATCTCCTTCCCCTTCTCGATGATTTCGAGGGCGGTGACGTGCAAGGCGGTGCCGCATTTGAACATGGAGCGCGAGGCGGAGGAGCCGTAGCCCGTGCGCACCACATCCGAATCGCCGTAGATCACGTCCACAGACTCCATCGGCAGGCCGAAGGCCTCGGCGACGACCTGGGCGAAGGCGGTCTGATGGCCCTGGCCGCTTGCCTGGGTGCCGACCAGGCTGCGCAGCATGCCGTCGGGCTCGACGCGGATTTCCGCGAATTCGCTGGGCGCGCCGCCGGCATTCTCCAGATAGTTGGCGATGCCGATCCCGCGCAACAGCCCGCGTGCTTCGGAACCGGCGCGACGGGTTTCGAAGCCGTCCCAGTCGGCGAGGGCCAGCGCGGCCTCCATATTCGCCGGGAAGTCGCCGCTGTCGTAGACCGCGCCGCCTGCGCTGGCATAGGGCATGGCGGCTTCGGTCACCAGATTGGCCCGGCGCAGGGCGAGGCGGTCGCGGCCGCTCTCGCGGGCGGCCTCCTCGATCAGGCGCTCGACGATATGGGTGACCTCGGCCCGGCCGATGCCGCGCAGGGCATAGACCGGCACGGTGTTGGTGAAAACCCCCTTGATCCGCAGATGGGAAGCGGGAATGGCGTAGGCGCCCGTGATGATCGGCGGCATATGGGCGAGCAGGGCGTAGATCGAGCGTGCCGGGATATAGGCCCCGATATTGAAATCGCTTTCGACCCGCAGCCCGGTCATGCGACCGTCTTCGTCGAGGGCCAGGGCGCAGCGCATGCGCTGGTCGCGCGCCTGCATGTCGGTCAGGAAGCCCTCGCTCCGCTCCCCCAGCCAACGCAGGGGGCGGTCCAGGCGGCGCGCGGCCCAGACCGTCGCCAGGATTTCGGGATAGAGGAAGCCGCGCGGCCCGAAGCCGCCGCCGACATCGCCCACGACGACATGGAAGCGAGTTTTCTCGATTCCAATACATTCCGAAAGAGTGTCGCGGAAGCGGTGGGTGCTCTGGCAGGGCACGCGCAACCGGCAGCGCCCGTCTGCCCCGTCGGGCCAATGGGCGAGGGCCGAGCGCGGCTCGAGAAAGGCGACGATGACCCGGTTGTTGAGCAGGTCCAGCTCGACGATTTGGGCAGCCTCGGCAAAAGCCCGCGCGGTTTCTTCGGTATCGCCGGATTCGTAGTCGAAGGCGAGGTTCCCGGGCGCGTCGTCCCAGACCTGGGCCGCGGCCTCCGCCGCCGCTTCGCGCGAATCGATCACGGCGGGCAAGGGTTCGTACTCGACCGCCACGGCCTCGGCCGCATCGCGCGCCGCCTCGCGGCTTTCGGCGGCGACGATGGCCACCGCCTCGCCGATATGGCGCACCTTGTCCTTGGCCAGGGGCCAGAGGGGCGGCTCGGCCATGGGGCTGCCGTCGCGGTTGGGATAGGCGTAACGCGGATCGCGGGTGTAGGCGGGCAGGGGCTTGACCTCATCGGCCGCCAGATCGGCCTGGGTGTGGATTGCGAGCACGCCGGGCATCCCCGCAGCCGCCGCCGTGTCGATCCCGAGGATGCGGGCATGGGCGTGGGGAGAGCGCACGAAAGCGGCATGGGCCTCGCCGGGCCCGCGGATATCGTCGGTGAAAGCGCCTTCGCCGCGCAGCAGCGCCGCATCCTCGCGCCGGCGCACCGGCTTGCCGATCCATTGCATGGCCGCTCCTCCCTCGTCTGGAGGGTCCATGCTAGGCCAGGACGGGTCCGGCCCCAACCATGCGGGATTGAGGGGAGCGAAAGGCGTTAAGCCGCGCGGCTGGCCTTCTTGCGCTCGTGTTCCTTGAGGAAACGCTTGCGGATGCGGATCGACTCGGGCGTCACCTCGACGAGTTCGTCGTCGTCGATGAATTCCATCGCGTATTCCAGGGTCACGCGCACGGGCTTGGTCAGGATCAAGTTCTCGTCGGTGCCGGCGGCGCGGATATTGGTCAGCTGCTTGGCCTTGGACGGGTTCACCATCAGGTCGCTGGCGCGGCTGTGGATGCCGATCACCTGGCCTTCGTAGACCTGGGCGCCGTGGCCGATCATCATTTCGCCGCGTTCCTGCAGATTGAACAGGGCGTAGGCGCGCGCCATGCCGGTCTCGATCGAGATCATCGCGCCGCGCTGGCGCTGGCCGATCTCGCCCCTGGCGCGCGGGCCGTAATGGTCGAAGCCGTGATACATCAGGCCCGAGCCCGAGGTCTGGTTCAGGAAGGTCGAGCGGAAGCCGATCAATCCGCGGGTCGGCACCATATAGTCGAGACGCACGCGGCCGTTGCCATCGGGAACCATATTCTTCAGGTCCGCGCGGCGCTCCCCGAGCAGTTCCATGACCGTGCCTTGATGCTGGCTCTCGACATCGACGGTTAGGGTTTCCCAAGGCTCGTGCAGATCGCCGCCGACCTCCTTGAGGATCACCTCGGGGCGCGAGATGGCGAGTTCGTATCCTTCGCGGCGCATGTTTTCGATCAGGATCGACAGGTGCAGTTCGCCCCGCCCGGAAACCCGGAACCGGTCGGCGGATTCGGTCTCGTCGACGCGCAGGGCGACATTGTGCAGCAACTCTTCCTGCAGGCGGTCGCGCAGGTTGCGGCTGGTGACGTATTTGCCTTCCTTGCCGGCGAAGGGCGAATCGTTGACCTGGAAGGTCATGGCGATGGTCGGCTGATCGACGGTCAGGGGCGGCAGGGCTTCGATCGTGTCGGGCTGGCACAGAGTGTCGGAGATATGCAGTTCGTCGAGCCCAGTGAAAGCGATGATGTCGCCCGCTTCGGCATCCTCGCACTCGACCCGTTCGAGGCCGTGGAAGCCGAGAATCTGCAGGATGCGGCCCTGGCGCTGCTTGCCGTCCGCGCCGACGGCGACGACTTGCGAGTTGCGTTTGACGCGGCCGCGCTGGATGCGGCCGATGCCGATCAGGCCGACATAGCTCGACCAGTCGAGGGCCGAGACCTGCATGCGGAACGGACCCTCGCGATCGACTGCCGGGGGAGCGACCTCGTCGACGATGGTGCGGAACAGGATGCCCATATTGTCGGTGCGCTCGTTCGAGGCCAGGGCGGCCCAACCTTCGAGGGCGGAGGCGAAGACGATCTTGAAATCGAGCTGTTCGGAGGTCGCTCCCAGGCGGTCGAACAGGTCGAAGGTCTGATCGACGACCCAATCCGACCGCGCGCCGACCCGGTCGACCTTGTTGACCACGACGACCGGCTTAAGGCCGGCTTCGAGCGCCTTGCGGGTGACGAAGGCGGTCTGCGGCATCGGCCCGTCCACGGCGTCGACCAGCAGCAGCACCGAATCGACCATCGACAACACGCGCTCGACTTCGCCGCCGAAATCGGCATGGCCCGGGGTGTCGACGATATTGATGCGCCAGCCTTCCCAGTCGATGGCGGTGTTCTTGGCGAGAATGGTGATGCCGCGCTCGCGCTCGATATCGTTGGAATCCATCACCCGCTCGCGGCCGGCGTCCTCGCCGTGCGTCTTTAAGGTGCCGGACTGGCGCAGCAATTGGTCGACCAGGGTCGTCTTGCCGTGGTCGACATGCGCGACAATGGCAATATTGCGGATCTTATCGGCGGCGTTGGACATGGGATCGCTTATGAAAAAAGCCGCGGGATCGCGGCAGGGAGGGCTTCATCGCACAAGGCATGGCATGCCGCCAGCGGAATTTCGCGACCGTTCGGCGAAGTCCTGCGGAGAAATGAAGCTGCGTCTGTGCCGGATAGATGGCGCGCCACCGGGACGGCGTCAAGGGCGCGGCCCCGGTGGCGCGCCGCGCGCTTGCAATTCGGGGCGGTTTTCTTTACCTCATGGCGCGCCGACGACCCCATCGTCTAGCCTGGTTTAGGACGTCACCCTTTCAAGGTGAAAACACGGGTTCAAATCCCGTTGGGGTCGCCAGTTTTTTCGCAGAACTCTGCGGTTTTTGGCGCGCTGCGTGCGGTAGTTGCCACCCGATTGCCACCCGGAATTCGCAATTCCGTTTGGGATGCACACAGTTGCCTTACGTTCAGTTAGCTGTCCAACCAAGCGCAGCGTCTATGGCCTGAGCGGCCTTGCCGTCGTCATTTTTGAAAAGATGGCTGTACACAGACAGCGTGAGGGCCGGCGATGCGTGACCAAGGCGACGGCTGACGGCTACAACGTCAAGGCCGGCGGCAATCAGCGCCGAA
>JABIRQ010000114.1 GCA_018699755.1 Rhodospirillaceae bacterium
AGGCCGGCTCCTGGACCGACGCCACGGCCCATGGCTGGGTCGGCGAATGGGCCGCGCGGACGCCCGACGCCCCCGCCGCCATCGGTCCCGATTCGGTCATGACCTACGGCCAACTGCACGAGGCCGCCCGGCGCTTCGCCTCCGGCCTTCTGGCGGCCGGCTTCCGGCGCGGCGACGCGATCGGGGTGCAGCTTCCCAACACCCCGGATTTCCTGACGGTGTTCCTGGGCATCCAGACCATGGGCGCGGTGCCCTGCATGCTGCCCATGCCGTACCGGCTCAAGGAGCTGGAGCCCCTGCTCACCCACGGCCGGGCCAAGGGCGTCGTCTGCCTATCGGGCCTGGAGAACTACGACGTCGGCGCGACCATGGCCGAGCTGCGGGCCGCCCTGCCCGATCTCGAAACGGTGATCGACCTGGGCGACGCGCCGCCCTCAGGCAGCCTGTCCTTCGCCGAGCTGGCCAACGCCGAGATCGTCCCCATCGCCGATCCGCCGGATGCCGACGACCCCGCCGTCCTGGCCTTCACCTCGGGCACCTCGGCCGCGCCCAAGGCCATCGTCCATGCCCACCGCACCCTCTCCGCCGCTTGCGGGGCCCTGGGCGAGAATATCGTCACCGACGCCCGCGACGTGGTCATGTGCGGCCCGGCCTATACCCATGCCTTCGGCCTGCTGGTCCTGGTCGCGACCATCGCGGCGGGTGCGGCCAGCGCGACCATGGGTTTCTACTCCCCCAACACCCTGGCCGAGACGATCCGGCGGACCCGCGCCACCGTATTCTGCGGCGGCCCGGTCCATGTCTTCCTGGGGCGCAAGGCCGGGCTCTGGACGCCGGACGTGACCGCCAGCCTCAAGCGCAGCTTCATCGGCGGCGCCCCCACGCCGGACGAGGCCGTGCGCATCATGGATGAGGCCAGCCCCAACGGCCGGGCCTATCAGATCTGGGGCATGAGCGAGGTGCTGGTCCCGATCATGAACGCGGTCGAGGCCCCGGCGCCGCTGCGCTTCGCCACCGTCGGCACGGCCTGGAAGGGCCACGAGGCGCGGGTCGTGGGCGACGACGGCGCGCTGCTGCCGCCGGACGAGGAGGGCCATCTGGAAACCCGCGGGCCCTTCCAGATCGCCAGCTATTACGGCAACGCCAAGGCCACGGCCGAGGCTTTCCGCGCCGACGGCTGGTACCGCACCGGCGATCTCGCGCGCCTGGACCGGGACGGCCATGTCTTCATGTCGGGCCGGGCCAAGGACCTGATCATCCGGGGCGGGGTCAAGATCAACCCGGTGGACGTGGAACTGGCGATGGACGCCCATCCCGCCGTCGCCCAGTCCGCCATCGTCCCCTATCCCGACCCGGTGCTGGGCGAGCGCGCCTGCCTGGTCCTGGCCATGACCCCGGGCGAGATCCTGACCCTGGACGCGGTCCGCGCCTATCTCGACGGCCTCGGTATCGCCAAGCTGCGCTGGCCCGAACGCCTGGAATTCGTCGAAGCCATGCCCATGACCGCCTCGCGCAAGATCGTCAAAGGCAGGCTGATCGAGCAGTTGGGGCTGGGCTGAACCTCAGCGGGAATTTCACCCGCAACAGCCCGCCTTGCCGTCGATCTGGATCGGCGGGCAGGGCACGTCGCCATAGGAGCAGAAGACGCAGCAATCGCCCGACCGGGGCTTGAGCATCTCGCCGCAGCCCGCGCATTCGTGGAAGAACAGGCAGGCGTCGGTCGGCATGGTCAAGGTCTCGGCATAGCCGCATTCCGGACATGTCAGGGTCGAGCGCAGGATAGGCGTCATCGCTACGCTCATCGCCGCCGCATCCGGACCAGGGCCAGGACCAATATCGCCAGGAAGACGGCCAACAGGGGAAAGAGCGCGTAGTCGAGCCAGCCGAGCCAGGCGGACAGACCAAGCGCACCCAGGACGATCACAAGCAGAGGGGTGAAACAGCACAGCGCGGTGACAACCGCCCCGACGCCGCCGATGATCAATAGCTTCCGGTTGCTCATGGCTTGGAGCCTACTCCGAACCGCGCTCCCGCACGATGCCTTCCTCGACCAGATAGGCCCAGACCGCTTTGGCCGCCGCGTCGGGGGTGACGTCGGTCAGCAGCCTGCCCTTGCCGCCCTGCATCTCGGTGACGGCCTTGACCCGGTCGGCGGCGCTGCCCTTGCCCATGACCTTGAGGCGCTTGGGCCGGCGGCGCGCGGGCTTTTCCGTCCAGTCGGCGCGAGCCGCGTCCACGGGCGCTTCGACCGCCAGGGTCTCGATCCGTCCCCGCCGGGCCGGGCCGTAGGCCGGCAGGCGCGGCGCGGGCGCCGAGGGCGAGACGGTGGCGACCAGGGGCAGCGCGGCGCGCAACTGCCGGCGGCGGCCGCGCGGCAGGGCCTGCAACAGCGAGGCCGATTCGCCCTCCGCCTCCAATTCCACCACGGCGGGGACCAAAGCCGCACCCAGGGAGTCGGCGAGGAGGTAGGGCAGCAGACCGCTGTCCTCCCTCGCCTCCGCCCGCTGGCCGGTCAGCACGAGGGCGGGCTCGATCTTCTTGAGATGCTCGGCCAGGGCGGGCAGCGGATCGGCGCCTTCCGGTAGGTCCAGCACGGTCAGGTCCGCCACGCCCATGCCGAGATAGTCACGCAGGGCCGGCTCGGCCGGATCGCCGGCATGGATCACGTGGATCCGTGCATCTGGCAGGCGCAAGGCCAGTTCGACCGCGCGGGCATCGGCATTCGCCGGGCGCGACCGGCCCGAGGCGGGATGCCGGCCGAGGGAGACCAGGACCGCGACCTCAAGCGCCATGGCGCTTCTCCCTGGCCAGGCGGGCGAGGGCCGGCATGACCTCCTGCGCGTCATGGATGATCGAGAGGTCGGCGCGCTTCACCATATCGGCGTAGAGGTCGGTGTTGACCGCCACGACCCGCTCGCAGCGCTGGATACCCTGCAGATGCTGGGGTGCCCCGGCGATGCCCAGGGCGAGATAGCAGCGCGGCTCGACCAGGGTGCCCGAGGCCCCGACCTGGCGGAAGCGGGGCAGCAGGCCGGCGTCGCAGACCACCCGGCTGCCGCCCTCGGTCGCGCCCAGGGCGGCGGCGGCGGTGTGGAACGCCTCCCAATCGGCGATGCCGTTGCCTGCACTGACGATGAAATCGGCTTCGGCCAGAGGCACAGCATTGGGATCGGTCGCGGCCAAGCCGCCATCCTCGATCCGAGGCGCGGCCTCGTAGGGCGTCACGTCCACCGCGCGAGCCTCGTAGCGGTCGTCGACCACCGGATCCGCCGCCTCGTTGGCGACCAGCAGGATTCGCGGCGGCGCCATCTCGAAATCGCTGCGCCCGCCGCCGCCGCGCCGGACGATGCGATCCTTGGCGATGCGCCGCACATCGCCCGCCGCCCGGTCGCCCAGCATGACCGCCAGCCGCCGCCCCAGATCGCCGCCGCCCACGGC
>JABIRQ010000272.1 GCA_018699755.1 Rhodospirillaceae bacterium
GCGTTTTCGCCGTTTCGCACCGGCCCAAGGCCGACGCCCCCATGGGGGCGGGCCAGTAGAATTTGAAAGGGTGCTGCTTTGCTTCAGAAGAATTGGACCGAACTGATCAAGCCGAACAAGCTGCAGATCGATTCCGGGACCGAGCCGGCGCGCATGGCCACCATCGTCGCCGAGCCGCTTGAGCGCGGCTTCGGCCTGACCTTGGGCAACGCGCTGCGTCGGGTGCTGCTGTCCTCGCTCCAGGGGGCGGCCGTCACCTCGATTCAGGTCGACGGCGTGCTGCACGAGTTCTCGTCGATTCCGGGCGTGCGCGAAGATCTGACCGACATCGTCCTCAATGTGAAGTCGATGGCGCTCCGCATGCATGGCGAAGGCCCGAAGCGCATGCTGCTCAAGGCCGAGGGGCCGGGCGAGATCACCGCCGGGATGATCGAGACGGGCCACGACATCGAGATCCTGGACCCCGAACTCGTCATCCTGACCCTGGACAGCGCCGCCAAGATCACCATGGAGCTGACCGTCGAGATCGGGAAGGGCTATGTGCCCGCGACCCAGAGCCGCCCGGACGACGCGCCGATCGGCCTGATCCCGGTCGATGCCCTGTTCAGCCCTGTGCGCAAGGTGGCCTACAAGGTCGAGAATACCCGCGTCGGGCAGGTTACGGATTACGACAAGCTGTCGGTGACGGTGGAGACGAACGGCGCGGTGACACCGGAGGATTCGGTGGCTCTGGCCGCGCGCATCCTGCAGGACCAGCTCCAGCTCTTCATCAATTTCGACGAGCCCGAGACGGTCGAGCATGCCGAGCCGGAGAGCGAGTTGCCGTTCAGCAAGCATCTGCTGCGCAAGGTGGACGAGCTGGAACTGTCGGTCCGTTCGGCAAACTGCCTCAAGAACGACAACATCATCTATATCGGCGATTTGGTGCAGAAGACCGAGGCGGAAATGCTCCGTACGCCGAACTTCGGCCGCAAGTCGCTGAACGAGATCAAGGAGGTGCTGTCCCAGATGGGCCTGCATCTCGGCATGGAGGTCGTCGGTTGGCCGCCTGAGAATATCGAGGAGCTCGCCAAGCGCCTCGAAGAACCCTATTGAGCGACCGGGCACTGACGAAGAATAGACGGGAATCGAGGCAATGCGTCATCGCATAGCGGGGCGAAAGCTCAACCGCACCAGCAGTCACCGCAAGGCCATGTTCGCCAACATGGCGGCGGCGCTGATCAAGCACGAGCAGATCAAGACGACCCTGCCCAAGGCGAAGGAGCTGCGGCCGGTGGTCGATCGCCTGATCACCCTGGGCAAGCGCGGCAATCTTCATGCCCGTCGCCAGGCGATGAGCCTGCTCCAGGATCGCGGTCTGACCGAGAAGCTGTTCGACGGCTTGGCCGATCGCTACAAGGAGCGGCCGGGCGGTTATACCCGGGTGCTCAAGGCCGGTTTCCGCTACGGCGATGCCGCGCCCATGGCGGTGATCGAACTGGTCGATCGGGATCTGGATGCGAAGGGCCAGGATTCGGGGCCCATCGTCGGTGACGACGAGGATGACGGCGAGGAATAGCCGCCCGGCCAGTCGACGCCTCGGGCGAGACCACAGGGGGCAGCCGTCGAGGCTGCCCTCTTTGTTTTTCGCCTTGGCGTTCGTGCTGGCGGCATCCGTTCCTGCCGCCGGGCAGGAGCGCGTCGTTCCGCAAAGCGAAGCGGAAATCACGCTGTCCTACGCGCCGCTGGTGCGCCGTGTCGCGCCCGCCGTGGTCAACATCTACACCAAGGCCTATAGCCGAGCCGTGCGCTCGCCGCTGTTCGACGACCCGCTGTTCGAGCGCTATTTCGGCGACATCTTCCCCGAAAGCGCCCGCCCGCCGCGCAACTCCTTGGGCTCGGGCGTGATCGTCCGGATGGACGGATTGGTGGTCACCAACAACCATGTCATCGCGGGCGCCGACGAAATCACCGTCATCCTGAGCGACCGGCGCGAATTCGAGGCCGAGGTGCTGCGCACGGACGAACGCACCGATCTGGCCGTGCTGAGGATTGAGCCACCGGCGGGCGAACGCCTGCCCTTTCTGGAATTGGGAGATTCCGACACCCTCGAGGTCGGCGATCTCGTTCTCGCCATCGGCAACCCCTTCGGCGTCGGCCAGACCGTGACCAGCGGCATCGTCTCGGCCCTAGGCCGGACCGCGGTGGACGTCAGCGACTTCCAATCCTTCATCCAGACCGATGCGGCGATCAACC
>JABIRQ010000473.1 GCA_018699755.1 Rhodospirillaceae bacterium
CCCGCCGGTCCAGGGGGTTACTTTCATATCTGCGGTGCCATCGCCCGGCCCGGCGTTGGTCACGCCGAAATAGAGGCTGTCCGCCGATTCGGCGATGCCGTTGCCCTGGTAATGGCCGAAGAATGCCTTGAGCGGCAGGTTCTGCGCCCAAGCCGTCGGTGCCGACAGCGCGACGACCGCCAGGGCGGCCAGTGCCATTCTAATCCGCATCGCAATCTCTCCCTGTCATCGCGCGGTTTTTACCGGTGCCTGCATCCGCCGCGTCAATCTTCGACGCGTTTGAGCTTGCCGCGCACCTTACGCACCCGTTCGCCGTCGCGGAAACGGCCGAACTCCAATGCCATGCCGCCTTTGGTCAGGCTGCGGGCATAGATCTGCAATTCGTAGTCGCCACGGTCGTTGACGGCCATCAGATAGGTGAAAAGCGTGTCGTCGTCGATCCGCGTCCAGCTCACCTCTTCGCCCTTGGCCGGATCGCCCTGCGCCTCCGGGCCGTAGACGTTGGGTGCCATGCCGGGGACGAAAAACATCGTGCGCGTGGTGCGTTTGGGTCCCTGGTCGCCGTCGCGCCGGCGGATGGTCGTCCAGGACAGCACGAAACCGTCCTTTTCCGCCCCTTCGATGATGACGTCCAGGTCGCGCATTTCGAAGCCGAGATAGCGGGAATCCTCGGTCTTCGACATGGCGCTGCCGACATAATGGCCGTAGAAATCGGAAATCGGCAGGTCTTCGGCCAGCGCGAGTGCCGGCGCAGCGACCAATGCGAGCGCGCCTGCGAATGCGCGGGTCCATCGTCCGATCATCGTTGTCTCCCAGCCGGTTCGGTTCGCAACTTACAGGGGCCTCGACGCACCGCCAAGCGGCCGCGCTTCTACGGCCAGGCGGCGAGCGGCGGCAGCGACATGAGGATCGCCTCGACATTGCCGCCCGTCATCAGGCCAAAGCGCGTGCCGCGGTCGTGAATCAGGTTGAACTCGACATAGCGGCCGCGGCGGCGAAGCTGGTGGGCGCGCTGCTCCTCGGTCCAGGGCCGCTCCATATGGCGCCGGACCAAGGCGGGATAGACCTCGAGAAAGGCCCGGCCGACATCCTGAACGAAGGCGAAATCGGCGTCCCAATCGCCACTGTCCAGATAGTCGAAGAATATTCCGCCCACCCCGCGCGCTTCGTTGCGGTGCTTCAGGAAGAAATATTCGTCGCACCATGCCTTGAAGCGGGGATAGTGCTCGGGATCGTGGCGGTCGCAGGCGGCCTTCAGGGCGGCGTGAAAGGCCGCCGTGTCGTCCGGGGCAGGCACCATCGGGGTCAGGTCCGCGCCCCCGCCGAACCACCCCTTGCTGGTCACGATATGCCGCGTGTTCATATGCACCGCCGGCACCAGGGGCGAGCGCATATGCGCGACCAGGGAGATGCCGCTGGCCCAGAAGCGCGGATCCTCTTCCGCGCCCTTCATTTCCTTGCGAAACGCCTCGGAGAACTCGCCGTGGACGGTCGAGACGTTGACGCCGACCTTCTCGAAGACGCGGCCGTGCATGATCGCCATGACGCCGCCGCCGCCATCGGACGGAGAGTCGCCCCGGCGCTCCCACGGTTTGCGTTCGAAACGACCGGGCGGCGCGTCGGCGCCGGGGCCATGGCCCGAACCCGTATAGGCGTCTTCGATCGCCTCGAAGGCGGCGCAGATATCGTCGCGCAGGGCTTCGAACCAGCGGGCGGCGCCGGCCTTGCGCTCGTCTTTCGTCATATCTCCGCGGCCAGCCGGCGGATCGCGGTAAGGAAGCGTTCGGCCTCGGCCTCGTCGTTGTAGTAATGGACGCCGGCGCGCACGACGTTGTCGAGACCGCGCGCACGCATGTCGAGCAGGGTCGAACTGGCGACCGAAACCGAGACATTGATGCCCTCGGTGGTCAAGGCGGCGGCGATCTCCTCGGCCTTGCCGCGCACCCGAAAGGTGACGATGCCGCATTGGCGGGCGCCGATGTCGCGTACGCTCACCCCTGGGATGGCATGCAGCTCCTCCCGCAGGTGGGCGGCATAGGCGGTGACGTAGTCCTCAATCGCGTCGAGGCCCCAGTCCAGGGCGTATTCGACCGCCGCGCCCAGGCCGAGCAGGGCGGCGAAGTTGAATTCCCAGTTTTCGAAGCGCCGGGCGCCGGGCGCCAATTCGTAGCGATCCGGATCGACCCAGCGGGCCGAGCGCAGATCGAGCCAGGGCGGGTCGAGTTTTTCCAGAATACTGTCGCGAACGTAAAGGAATCCGGTGCCGCGCGGCCCGCGAAGGTATTTTCGGCCCGTGGCGGACAGCAGATCGCAGCCGATCTCCTCGACGTCGATCTTCATCTGGCCGACAGATTGGCAGGCGTCGAGCAGATAGGGGATGTTGTTCTTGCGCGCGATCCGGCCGATCTCCGCCGCCGGGTTGACTAGCCCACTATTGGTCGGGACATGGGTGATGGCGATCAGTTTGACGCGGCCGTCGATCATGCGTTCCAAGGCATCCGTGTCGAGCTGCCCGGTCTCGTCGTTGGGCACCGGCTCGACGACCACGCCCAGGCGCTTGGCCGCGTGCAGGTAGTTCAGAAAGTTGCTTGCGTATTCGGCCATTGCCGTCAGCACGCGGTCGCCGGGGCGCAGGGGCAGGCTGTAAAAAGCGGTGTTCCAAGCCACGGTCGCGTTCTCGACTAGGGCGATTTCCTCGGTCTTGCAGTTCAGCATCCAGGCGATCGAGCGGTAAATCTCGTCGAGCCGGTCACGGGCCAGGTCCTCGGCCTCGTAGCCGCCGATCCGGGCTTCCAGGTCGATATGCTCCTTCACGGCGTCGATCACGGGCTGCGGCATAAGGCCCGCGCCGGCATTGTTGAAATGGACGACCCCGGCGCAGCCGGGCGTGTCGGCGCGGGCGCGGGCGATATCGATCGCGGGGGAAGTCTGGGGGCGATTCATGGGAATGCGTTCGTCTGCCTCAACGCCTCAGCCAACACCATCGCGGCGGCGATGGCAACGTTGAGGGAGCGCGCGCCTTCGCGCATCGGGATGCGGAGGCGCGCATCGGCCGCCGCATGTACCTCGGCGGGTACGCCGGCGCCCTCCTGC
>JABIRQ010000426.1 GCA_018699755.1 Rhodospirillaceae bacterium
CCCGCCGGGCCAGGGCGGTCACCGCAATGCCCCGCGCGCGCAACGCGCGCACGACCTCCGCGCCGATCCCTGCGCTGGCCCCCGTCACCAGGGCGCTTCTGTAATCGGATATCGTCATGGGCGCGGAGTATAGCGGGCGGAATCTCCGTCAACCACGCCTGAAATGCCGGAGCCGCTGGACCGCGCGCCGAGCGGCGACCACAATTGCGACCCGAGCATTAGAGAGCGAGCATTAGAGAGGATGACGGAATGAAAGCGGCACGCTATCACGCCCATGACAGGCCCCTTGAGATCGAGGAGGTGGCGGACCCCGTCCTGCGGCTGGGCGCCGTGACCGTTCGCGTGACGGCCTGTTTCGTCTCGCCCACCATGGCGTCCGTGATGGCCTCGGCCGACCCGCCGCCCCTGCCGCCCGCGCCCTTCGTGCCCGGCATGAACGTGCTGGGCGAGGTGCTGGAGGTGGCGGCGGACGTTCCCGGCCTAGCGCCCGGCACGCCCGTTTTCTGCGATCCCCTGGTGCGTTCGACCAATCCCGGCGCGCCGATCGATTCCGCCTTCGCCGGATATTTTGGCTTCACGGCCGCGTCGCGGGACATTTTGGCCCGCTGGCCCGACGGCGGTTTCGCCGGCCGGGCGGTGTTTCCCGCCGAATGCGTGACCCCTTTGGGGACCGCGGCATCCGTCGATCCCGCCATGCTGACCCGTCTCGGCCATCTCGGCACGGCCTACGGCGCCTTCGCGCGCGGCGGCTTCGCGCCGGGGCAAACCGTCGCCGTGACCGGCGCGACCGGCATCCTGGGGGTCTCCACCGTCCTGCTCGCCCTGGCCATGGGCGCGGGCCGGGTGGTCGCGGCCGGCCGCCGGGCCGAAACGCTGGACCGGCTGGTCGCCCTCGACCCGGCGCGGGTCGTCGCGGCCGGTTACGATTCGATTCCGGCGGGGGTCGATCTGGTGGTCGATGCCGTGGGCCGCGTCCCGGGGCCGGAGCCGACCCTGGCGGCGATCGCCGCCCTGCGCTGGGGCGGCAACGCCGTCTTGGTCGGCGGGGTGGCGGGCGATCTGCCCCTGCGCTACGGCGCGTTGCTCGGGCGCGAGATCGGGGTCATGGGATCGGTCTGGTTCGATCGCGCGGCGCCGGCCGTGATCCTGGGCATGATCGGCAGCGGCCATCTCGACCTCTCGGCCCTGCGTGCCGACAGCTATCCCATCGAACAGGCGAACGAGGCGATGGCCGCCGCCGCCGCGTCCGACCGCCCCGACGGCTTCACCCATGTCGCGGTGGTCCCGGACTAGTAGCGACTATCGGCATTGGCCCGCCCGCCCGGTCAGCTGAAGGCGATCATCCGGCCGCAGACGATGACGCCGAGCCAGAGCGAGATCGACAGCAGAGCGGCGGCGCGGGCCGGTGCGGGGGCGCGCGCGGGCCAACCTTCCGCGCTCGGGAATGTGCGCAGGTGGAAATAGGCTGCGTTGAGCCCGGCCAGGGCGATGAAGCCCAACTTCCAGGGAAAGAAGGGATTGCCCCAGACGTCGCGCGGATCGACCGTGAACATCAGCGAGCCTGTCGCGACCGCGATGCAGAAGGCGCCCAGGGTCAGCGGCAGAAGGTGGCGCGCCAGCGGCCGGAGCGGCAAGGCCCGCGCCCGGCCGAGCAGGCGCAGATCGAAGGCCAGGACGGTGCCGAACAGCACGGTGATTGAAAGGACATGGCTGAGATTGATCAGCGGATAGGCCCAGCGCGTGCTGCGCAGAAAATAGGCGATCTGCAGGTTTTGAATGGTGTCCAGGATATCCATGACGCAGGTCCGCCGCGCTATTCGCAGCTCACGGGAAGGGTGGTCTCGGTGACCCAGTACCGTTTGCTGCCCGACACTTCGACAAAGGCCACGTAGACATCGGATTCCATGTCGCAGGACGGGTAGGCGATGGCCTGGAAAAAATCGTTATCCTTGAGATCCGTGCCCATGATCCCCGCTTTCTCGAGTTGCCAGAAGGCCGAGATCACGAGAGTCCAGGTGCCCTCCGGCGCGGCGCGGATACCCTCGGGGACGGCGCGTCCTTCGAGCGTCTCGCCCGGCGCGTATTCAGGCGGCAGCGCGACGCCCGGCGCGACTTCGAGCCGCACATAGGAATGGGGATATTGCCAATAGACCTCGCGGATCTTGCCCTCGAAATAGAGCGGTTGCGTCGATTCGAAGCGGACGAAGCCGTGATGGGCCTCCGCCGTCATCGCGAACCCGATAATCGCGAGCGCCCCGCCGACCAGGAGGCCGAGCGCGCGCCGCTTGGCATTGCCGCCGTCTTGGGTGTCAGATTGGGCCATCGCACCTTGCTCCCGCCGTTTGAACTGAAAAACTAGCAGAATGCCCCTCTCCGGTCGCCAACCCGTTGAATCGATTCCCGTCCGCGCCGATGTCGTCGTGATCGGCGGCGGCGTTTCGGGGCTGTGCGCCGCGCTCTATCTGGCGCGCGGCGGGGCGGAGGTGGTCTTGTTGGAGGCGGGTGTGGTCGCCGGGCAGGGGTCGAGCGCCAATGCGGGCACCCTGGCCCTGCAGAACAAGCGCCCTCCCATGCTCGCCTATTTCATCGAGGGGGTGGAGGAATGGCATCGCGTCGCCGTCGGCCTGGCGGTCGATATCGGCTACGGGCGGCCGGGTGGGCTGCAGGTCGCCGAGACCGATGCCGACCTGGCCGCATTGGAAAACCAGGCCGGACATTTGCGCGACCACGGCATCGCGGTCGATTGGCTCGAGGGATCGGCCCTGGCGGCGCGTGCGCCCTGGCTCGCGTCGAGCGTGCGCGCCGCGACCGAAAGCGGGGCGGACGGCTATGCCGATCCCCTGCGCGCTGGGCAGGCCCTCGCTGGCGCGGTCGAGGCGGCAGGCGGGCGTATCCTGACCCATACGCCGGTGATGGAGGCGGCGCGGCGCGGCGCCGGTTACGTCCTGTCCGTGCCGGGCGGCACGGTCGCCTGCGATTCCGTGGTCATCGCCACGGGCCCTTGGTCGGCTGCGTTGGGCCGGATGTTCGGTGCCGAACTGGCGGTCGAGCCAAGCACCATCATGCTGACCGCAACCGAACCCGCGCCCGCCGCCCTGGACCGGGTTGTCACCCATATCCGCGGCCGCTTGACGGTCAAGCAGACGGCGGCGGGCGGTTGCCTGATCGGCGGCGGCTGGTATGGGCGCGGCGATTTTACCCGGCGGCGGCGCGATATCGCTTACGAATCCTTGCTTCACAACCTGCGTCTCGGTTGCGCCGTCGCGCCCTTCCTGGCGGATCTGCGTCCGGTCCGGCACTGGGCGGGGTATGAGGCGCGCACCCGTCACGGCCGCCCGCTCATCGGGCCGGTTCCCGGGCAAGGCGGCCTCTTCGCCCTGGTGCCCGCGGCGGGGGGCTGGACGGCCGCGGCCCTGGGCGGTCGCCTGATCGCGGAATGCGTGCTGACCGGGCGGGTGCCGCCTCTTGCCGAGGGCCTCGGCCCGGAGGCGGGTTAGGTCAGGCCGAATCTTCCGTCGGGACGAGCCGAAGTTTGAGGAGCGCGCTTTCGACCGCGACGATCTCAACCCGCGCGCCGGCAGCGATTGCCTCGCCGGTCTCGCTCTCGGCCAGCCACCAAGTGTCGTCCAGCTGTATCCGCCCGCGGCCCTCCTGCAGGTTTTCTCCCAGGGTCAGGCGGCGGCCGATATAGCTTTGGCCGCGCAGATTGAGGGTCGGGCTGTCGGTCTCGTCGGGTCGGCGCTGCCGCCATCGCTGCCAAATATAGGTCGAGACGACGGCGAGCACGGCGAACGCCAGAACCTGGATTCGCCAGTCGAGACTCGGCGCGCCCGCGATCGCGACTCCGATAACGAAGGCCGAGGCGGCGGGCCAGATCAGCAGGGTCGATGGCACCAGGATTTCGATGGCGATCAGCAGGACCGCGAAGGCCCACCAATGCCAATAGCTGATCTCCCAGAGCCAGGCGATATAGGCGTCCATGGCGCTTCTATCCCTTGCGGTCGGCGAAGGCGGCCTTCGCGATCTCGGCCACCCCGGCGACGCTGCCCAGCACGCTGGCGGCTTCGAGCGGCAGCATGATGACCTTCTGATTGGGCGCCGAGGCGATCTGGCCGAGCGCGTCGACATAGCGCTGCGCGACGAAATAGTTGATCGCTTCCGGCCGCCCGGCGGCGATGGCGGCGGAGACGTCCTGGGTCGCCTTGGCCTCGGCCTGGGCCTCGCGCTCGCGTGCCTCGGCATCCCGATAGGCCGCCTCGCGCCGGCCCTCGGCCTCCAGGATCGCCGCTTGCTTCATGCCCTCGGCGCGCAGGATGGCGGCCTGCTTGGCACCCTCGGCGGTGAGGATTTCGGCGCGCTTCTCGCGTTCCGCCTTCATCTGCCCGGCCATGGCGTTGACCAGGTCGGTGGGCGGCGAGAGATCCTTGATTTCGATGCGCGTGACCTTGATGCCCCAAGGGTTGGTCGCCGCGTCGATCACCCGCAGCAGCCGGTCGTTGATGTCGTCGCGCTTGGACAGCACGTCGTCCAGGCTCATTGAGCCGATGACCGAGCGGATATTGGTCATGCAGAGATTGGTGATCGCGCGCTCCAGATCGTCGACCTCGTAGGCCGCCTTGGGCGCGTCGACCACCTGGAAGAACGTGACGCCGTCGGCCGTGACCGTGGCGTTGTCGAAGGTGATGACATCCTGGGCCGGGATGTCGAGCACGGTCTCGCGCATCGAGACCTTCACGCCGATACGGTCGATCATGGGAATGATCAGGTTGAGGCCCGGCGATAGGCTGCGGGTGTACCGGCCGAACCGCTCGATCATCCATTGGGTCGCCTGCGGAACGGTCTTGACCCCGGCCAGGATCAGGAACACGGCCAGGACGACGACAGCGATGACGAAGATCAGAAACGGGCTCGGGGCGAATTCACCCATGGTCGGTCCTCCCTCGAAGGGGCCGGGCCGCGCCGAACCTCCGCGCGACCGGGCGGATAGTGCATTCTATCAGAGGGAGCGGCGGATCGACACGGATGCGAGCGCGAGCAGGACCGTGCCCAGGCCGACATAGACCAGCGCCATCCAGGCCATCTCCTCCATCGTCACGCCGGTATCGATCATCCAGCCCATGATTCCCGGCGACAGGGCGCTGGCCAGAACCATCAGGGCGGAGGACAGGGCGCGGATCGAGCCGATCGTGTGCACGCCGTATACCTCGGCCCAGAGCGCGCCGATGATTGCCATGCTGAAGCCGGTGGTCACGCCGGTCGCGCCCATGAACACGAAGATGATCGCCGGATCGTCCGACAGGGCGAGGGAGAGCAAGGCGATCGCCAGCACGGGCAGATAGAAGGGCAGCAGGACGGTAGCGCTGAAGCGGTCGATCAACGGTCCCACGATCAGGGTCGCGAGGAGCGAGGCACCGGCATAGGCGGCGAAGCCGGAGGCCCAGAGCTCCATCGGCCAGCCCTTGGTCTCGACCAGATGGACTTGGTGGAACAGGAAACCCGTCACGATGAAGGCGGGCGCCAGGGCGGCCGGCATGACCATGTAGAAGCGCGGGTCGCGTAGCACGTCGCGCTGGCCCCAGCGCCGCGGCGCGCCGGGCCCGGTCGGGGCGGCGGGAACGTCCTCCGCCGGCGGCCCGCCGCGCAGCAGCCAGAAGGTCAGCGGCAGCATGACGGCGAGCAGCAGAAACCCGCCGCCGGCATAGGTGGCACGCCAGCCGATCGCCGCGATCCCGGCCACGACGGCGAGCGGCAGCACGGCTTGATAGACGGGCATTCCCAGGGTCGCGATGGCCAAGGCCTTGCCCCGGTCCCGCGAGAAATAGCGTACCATGCTGGTCACGGCGACATGGGTCATCATGCCCTGCCCGGCGAGGCGCAGGGCGAAGAAGGCGAGGAAGAGGAAGATGGCCGCGGGGGTTGCCGCGGTCAGGGCGCAGGCCCCGGCCAGGCCGAACAGCACGTAGACGGTGAAGCGCTTCAGCGGGATATGGTCGATCTTGCGGCCCAGCCAGATGACGGTGAAGCCGCTGGCCAGGGTGGCGACCGAGTAGTACAGGCCGAAATCGCCATGGCTGAGGTCGAACTCGCCGCGGATCTCGCCGCTGAACAGGGCGATGAAATAGGTCTGCCCGAAGCTCGAGAACCCTTCGAGGGAAAAGCCGAACAGCAGAAAGCGCCAATGGGCGCGGATAAAGGGCAGATAGCTCACGGCGGTCGATTTCGGTCTGGTGGGGTGAAAAGGCGCGCTTGCCGTCGGCTCAGCCGGCGCAGGCGATGCAGGTGGGCGCAGCGGGGTTCAGGTCCAGACGCTTGCGCGGGATGGGCGCTTCGCAGCGGACGCAATAGCCATAGCCCCCGCTCGCGATTCGCGCCAGGGCGGCGTCGATGCGCTTCGCTTCTGCCTCGCGCCGGCGCTGGGTCTCGGCCGACATGGCCTGTACCTGCATGGCGTCCATACGCGAAAGCCGGCCGACTTTCGATTGGTCGAGCTGCACGGGCGCCCGGTCCGCTCGGGTCCGTTCGCCCTGATCGGCCAGCTCGGCCAGCCGGGCTTCCAGCTTTTCCCGCACCGCGCGCAATTCGCGTTCCGTCCATTCGGTCATGGCGCCGACCGTCTCCGCTCCGCCGAGTCTCGCTTCGCCGGACCGTAGGGCCGCGCCGTGGCCTCGGCAACGCCAGGGGCAATAGGAAGCATTTTAAGAAATTTCATCGCAAATTCTCCGCAAATATAAAGTAAATAATAGACGATGATTTTGGAAATAGTACTTTCTTATTGATAGTAATGGAAATCGAATACCTATCTTACCGGCTCCAATCGTCATGCAGATTTCGCCGTTGACCAGACAGGACCGGGTGTGGATGGCGCCAGCGATCCGCGATGGTCGCGCGGCCGCGATCCTGCGCCTTCGCACGGCCCGGAGCGGCCAGCGTGCGGGCGCGGCCCTGCTGCAGGCCGCCGATCGCGCGTTGGGCCGAATCGCGGGACATCTGGCCGCGATGCGGGTCATGGCCGGCCAGGCGGCCTCGCCCAGCCGGAGCGAGGCCGAACGCCTGGTGCTGCAGGACAGATTCGCGGCCTCTCGAACCGAGATCGGCCGCCTCGTCGATGGCGCGGCGTTCAATGGCGCGCGCCTCCTGCGCGGCGGCAGGCGGGAAGCCTGCCAAGTGCCGCGCATCCTCCTCCGCCGTTTCCATGCCGCCGAGATCGGCTATCGCGTTCAGGGCCATATGGGCTTCGAGGGTTTCGCCTTTCGCCCCGACGCGCCGAACCTCCTGGCGGGCGACGTCATAAGGGTCGAATACGATGCGCCCGGCAGCCGGATCGCCGTGACCAACATGACCACCGGGCGAAGGGCGCTGGCCGCGGCACCGACCCGGGGGCCTGCGATCGGCAAGACCCTGGCGGTCGAGGTTCCGGGCTTTGGCATGCGGATCGATCTCAACGACGGCTTTCTCGCCGGTCGCGCCAATCTCGCACCGCTCAAGAATCCCGGCCTCAACGAATTCGTCCTGGAGGAGGAGCATGAGTGGACGACTGCGGTCGCCATGCTCGACCGCGCGGTCTTTCCTCTCGGTGACGATGGGGAGGCGGCGATCTCTCTCGAATCGGCACGGCTTGAGGAAATCGACGAGACCTTGCCGTGCGCGTCGATCGCCACCGCGGCCCAGGCCGGCGCGACCCTGCCCCGGATCGAGCGGGCCTGCGAACGGCTGGTCCAGATGCGCGCGGCCTGTGCCCAAGCGCCCCTCGCGCCACGGGCTGCGGCGAATTCCGATGTCCCGCCGGATCCGGTCGCGGATAAGGCCGGCGCGGTCCCGGCGCTCCCCGTTGTGGCGGCGCGTGCGGTCGCGCCGGGCACGGTGCCGGCGATGCGCCGCCTGTTGCTGTTGCAATGACCGCGGCGCGTGTCCGTCAAGATTTGCGAAAGCTTTAGAGGGTTAGTCTCGATGGCGAGCGAATCGATGGCGGAGAATGCAATGAAGTCGGCCTATATCGAGACCATGACCCTGGTTGAGCGGCTGCATCGGCGGTTCCTCGACATCGTTCGGATCGAACTCGAACGCCTGGGCGAGGACGACATCAACAACGTCCAGAGCCTGATCCTCTTTCATATGGGCGAGGAGGACGTGAGCGTGGGCGAGCTGACCGCGCGCGGCTACTATCTCGGCACCAATGTCAGCTACAATCTCAAGAAGCTGGTCGAATCCGGTTATGTCGGCCAACGGAGTTCCGAGCGCGACCGCCGTTCCGTCCGCGTCTTCCTGACCTCGAAGGGGGAGGATTTGCGCGCCCGGTTGGACGGCGCTTTCGTGGCCCATGCCGGTCTGCTCGAAGCCCGCGGGCTCGAGGTCGAAGCTCTTGACGAGGCGGCGGCGACGATCCTGCGCCTCGGCCGGATTTTCAACGAGGTGGTCGCCCGCCCCGCGCCCGAAGCGCCCGCCCGCCTGCGCGAACAACCCTTCACGGCGCGGGCCGCGGCTTTCTAGGTCAGGGGTCCGCGCGCCGGCGAATCAGGAAGCCGACCAGGGCCGCGATCTCATCCTCGGTCAGCACGGCGTCGAATTCCGGCATGGTCGGCTCGTAACGTTGCATGCCCAACTCGTCCACGCCCCAGCGGATGATCGTCGTGAGTTGTTCGCGCGAATAGCGCGCGGCGTGGCTGCCCTTGCCGAGCGGCGGGGCCGGCACCGCACCCGTCGGCGCGCTGCGCGACCAATGGGCCTCGCCCGACAGGTCGGCGCCATGGCAGATCCCGCAATGTTCGGTATAGATCGCGCCGCCCGCTGGCTCGTCGGCTGCCGTTGCCGGGGCGGCGGAGACGCCTGCCGCCAGGGATCCTGCCAGGGCGAGCCCCAGGGCGCGGCCGCCGGTCATCCGGCGGGCCGGTGCTCGATGGGCTTGAACATGGCGTCTGGGTCGAGCGCCTTGGGCCGCCCGGGAATCAGCAGGTTAAGGAGGATTCCCACGATCGCGGCGAGGGCCATGCCGGCGACCTTGAATTCCGCCGTCACCTGGATGAAGGCGCCGCCGATGCCGAGCACGAGGATGACCGAGGCGATCACCAGGTTCCGGGTCTCGCCGAAATCGACCCGGTTGTCGATCAGCATGCGCAGGCCGGAGGAGGCGATGATGCCGAACAGCATGATCGCGACCCCTCCCATGACGGCGGTCGGCACGGTCTGGATCAGGGCGGAGACGGTGCCGATGAAGCCGAAGGCGACGGCCAGGACGGCCGCGCCGCCGATCACCCAGACGCTGAACACGCGGGTGATGGCGACGACGCCGATATTCTCGCCGTAGGTCGTGTTGGGCGGCCCGCCCAGCAGAGCGGCCAGCATGGTCGCGACGCCGTCCCCAGCGAGGGATCTGTGCAGACCCGGCGTTCTCAGGAAATTGCGCCCGGTGATCTTGCTGATGACCATCTGGTCGCCGGTGTGCTCGGCCATGGTGACGATGGCGACCGGCACGATGATCGCCAGGATCGTCCAGTCGATGACCGGCGCATGGGTGACGAAGGGCACGGTGAAATCGGGCACCGCGAACAGCGGCGCGTCGAGCACCGTGGAGAAATCGACCAGCCCGGCGGCCAGCGCCACCAGATAGCCCGCGGCGATGGCGATCAGCACCGGCACCAGCGAGAAGAAGCCGCGCAGGACCAGGGCGCAGAGAATGGCCACGAACAGGGTGAACAACGCCACGCCGAAATGCAGGCTGCTATAGGCCTTGGTCGTCGGGTCGTTCATCGCCATGTCGATCGCCACCCCGGCCAGGCCCAGGCCGATCACCATGATGACCGGGCCGACCACGATGGGCGGCAATAGGCGCATCAGCCAGCCTGTCCCGAAGCCTCCGATCGCCAGGGCGACGAGTAGATAGGCGAGGCCGGCGAACAGACAGCCGATCATCGCGCCCTCGATCCCGCCGATGGTAATGGCCGAGATGATCGGTGCGATGAAGGCGAAGGACGAGCCGAGATAGACCGGGATCCGCCCCCCGGTGATCAGAATATAGGCCAGGGTGCCGCAGCCGCTGGTCACCAGGGCGACGGCGGGCGACAGTCCGGTCAGCAGCGGCACCAGCACGGTGGCGCCGAACATGGCGAACAGGTGCTGGGTCGACAGCAGGGCCCAGACTGCGGGGGCTGGCCGTTCGTCGATGTCCAGGATCGGTTTGCGCATTGCTTCCATCGCGGTCTCTCCCCGATGCTATCGCGTTATGCGCGAAGCGGGTCTCGCCTATTCTACCGGACCCTGGATCGGACGCCAATCGCGCATCATCGCCTCGGCCCGGTCGAGGTCGGATTCCGACAGGGTCGCGGCCAGGGCGCGACCCCGCTCCACGGCCTGGGCCACGCCTTCGGCGGCGGCCAGGCCGTACCACATCAGGGCGCCCACCTTGTCGACCGTGAGCCCTTCGCCGGTTTCCAGGGACCAGCCGTAGTTGAACTGGGCGATCTCATCGCCGCGCGCGGCGGCATGGCCCAGCCATTCGGCGGCGCGGGCCGGATCGCGCGCGACGCCGATGCCTTCGGCATAGAGATAGGCCAGATTGTTCATGGCGGGGGCGAAACCCCGCTGGGCGGCGCTGCGGAACC
Organism: Rhodospirillaceae bacterium; assembly: GCA_018699755.1. GTDB lineage: Bacteria > Pseudomonadota > Alphaproteobacteria > CADEGL01 > CADEGL01 > JABIRQ01. The sequence goes on from JABIRQ010000426.1 coordinate 10,596, forward strand.
AGCGGGCCGCCTCGAGCCCATCCCGCTCGACGCCGTGGCCTTTTTCGTACAGCACGCCCAGCATGGTCTGTGCCCGTTCGTAACCGCGCCCGGCCGCCTTGCGCAGCCATGCGACGGCACTTTCCGGGTCTTCCGCGACGCCCCGGCCGCCCAACATCAGGTTGGCCAGATTGTACTGGGCGGACAGGTCGCCCCGTTCGGCGGCCAGGGCATAGAGGCGCGCGGCCTCCACTTCGTCCTTGGCGACCCCGTCGCCCGCCTCGTAGAGGCGGCCCAGATTGGCCAGCGCCCCGGCAATGCCGGCTTCGGCGGCCCGGCCGTACCAGATCGCGGCTTCCGCCCGATCCCGTTCGACCCCCGATCCTTCGTCGAGCATGGTGCCCAGATTGAACTGGGCGAGGGGGAAGCCGCTTTCGGCCGCCTGGCGATACCAGGCAACGGCCTGGACGGGATCGCGCGCCAGCCCTTCGCCTTTCTGATACATGCGCCCGAGTTCGACCTGGGCCGGCGGAAAGCCCGCCTCGGCGGCGCGCCGATACCAGCCGAGGGCCGCATCCGCGTCCTTCTCCACGCCCCAGCCCCGCC
>JABIRQ010000474.1 GCA_018699755.1 Rhodospirillaceae bacterium
CCGAGCAGCAGGGCGGCGGCGGCGTCCGACAGGCCGGGGCTGGTCTGGATGCCCGCGCCGCCCTGGCCGGCCAGCCAGAAGAAGCCTTCGGCCTCGTCGTCGAAGCCGACGACCGGCATCCGGTCCACGACGAAGCTGCGCAACCCGGCCCAGCTATGTTCGATCCGTCGCACCCGCAGGGTCGTGGCCTGCTGGATGCGGTCGATGCAGATGGCGATATCCATTTCGTCCGGCTGGGCGTCCTGGGCCGCCATCGGCGTTTCGTCGGCGGGCGAGGCGAGCAGCTTGCCCGCCTCCGGTTTCAAGTAGAAGTCTTCGCTCACGTCGTCGAGTTCGGGCCAATCCCTCGGGTCCATTCCCTCGGGTGCGTCCAGGATCAGGGCCGTGCGCCGCTTGGGGACGAGGCCGATCTGCCGCACCCCGGCGCGCTGGGCCACCGCATCGGCCCAGGCCCCGGCGGCATTGACCAGGATCGGGGCTTCGACCCGGCCAGCCGTCGTCTCGATTCGCCAGGCCCCATCGCGTCGGGACATTGCGCCGACTTCGGCATCGGTCAGAAGTTCGGCGCCCGCGGCCCGCGCGCCGCGCAGGAAGCCCTTGTGGATCGCATCCACGTCCAGGTCGCAGGCGTCGGGCTCCAAGGCCGCGTGGGCGGTGTAGCCGGGGCGCAGAATCGGGAACAGGCATTCCGCCTCGGCCGGGTCCAACGGGTCCATCCCGCCCGCGGCCTCGGCGAGCAGGGCGTCGAAATCGGCCCGTTGATCCGCGCGGCCGATGAACAGCCAAGCGCGCCGCCGGGTCAGGGGCGCCGTCGCAAAACCCTCGGGCGGGTTCTCCAGGAAAACCCGCCCGTAGCGGGTCAGCGCGCGCACCGCCGGCGTGCCCAGAACCTCGGACAGGGCGGCGGCCGAACGCCCCGTGCTGTGATAGCCGGATTGGGTCTCGCCTTCGAGCAGGATCACCGTACAATGGGGGGCGAGGCGGTAGGCGAGGGACGCCCCGGCAATGCCGCCGCCGACGATGGCCACGTCGCAATTCATTCCGTCTCCTTCTTTCGCGCGCCCGGTTCGGGTTGTAATCTAACCTTCGTATCGGGCTGCCGACAGGCTGGCGCGAGCATTGAAACGAGGGAGGAAACCGATGGCCACCGCGCTTCGAGAGGTCGGCACGGCAGTCGATGCCGAACGCCAGGTGCGAGTCGATCTCGCGGCCGTTCATCGTCTCGCCCACCGCTTCGGTTGGGACGACAACATCTTCAATCATCTGACCCACACCGTCCCGGGCCGCACCGATCGCTTCCTGGTCAAGGCCCATGGCCTGCTGATGAGCGAGGTGACGGCCAGCAATCTGATCGTCGTGGATCAGGACGGCACGACCGTTCAGGGCGAGGGCACGGTCGAACGCTCGGCCCTGCATATCCATGCCGCCATGCATCTGGGCGCGCCCCAGGCCGCGTGCATCCTGCACGTCCATCCGCCCTACGCGACCTGGCTGACCTGCCTGCAGGACAACCGGCTGAAGATGACCAACCAGAACACCATGCGCTTCTACGACCGCATCGCCTACGACGACCACTATGGCGGGTTGGCGACGGCGCGGGCCGAGGGCGAGCGCATGACCAAGGCGCTGGGCAATCACTCGGTCATGATGCACGCCAATCACGGGGCGACGACGGCCGGTCCGACGGTCGCTGCGGCCTTCTACGATCTCTACTACTTGGAGAAGATCTGCCAGGAGTATTTCCTGGTCGTTTCCTCCGGCGCCGCGCCGCGTGTGATCGACGAGAAGACCGCGGCCCAGGTCGCCAAGGACCTGATGGACGAGTACGAGGAAGGGTCGGCCATGACTTGGGCCGCCTGGAAGCGTGTGCTCGATCGCGAGGAACCGGACTACAAGGACTGACCGCGATGATCGACCGGTTGAGCGAGGAGCAGGTTCGCGACTATCGCGAACGCGGATACCACACGCCGATTCGCGTGATGGACGAGGCGGAGGCCCTGGCCCGCCGGCAATGGGTCGAGGCGACCGAGACCGACCGGCCCGAGCAGTACCGGAAATGCGACCTCAAGGCCCAGATGCTGGTGCCTTGGATCGACGATCTGACCCGCAAGCCGGAATTGTTGGAGCCGATCTCGCGCATCCTCGGCCCGAACCTGATCTGCTGGAACGCCAGCTTTCGGATCAAGCGCAACGACGGTCGCCACCATGCCGGCTGGCATCAGGATACGCGCTATATCGATCTGCAGCCGCCCGGCGTGATCGCTTTCGTGGCCCTGTCCGATTGTTCGCGCGAAGCGGGCTGCCTGCGCGCGATACCGGGCACTCATCGCGGACCGATCCTGAACCATAAGGACACCGAGAGCGCCGACAGCATCCTGACTCGCGGTCAGTTCATCACCGACCCGCTGGACGAAGACAGGGCCGTCGATCTTGCCCTGAAGCCGGGCGAGGTAGCGCTGTTCGACCACGGCATCGTCCACGGCTCCGGCCCCAACACGTCGGGAGACCGGCGCATCGGCATGATTCTCGGCTATTTCGCGCCCCATTCCCGGCCGGTGAACGGTTCGACCATGTCCGGCATGGTTGTCCAGGGCGAGGACGAGTACGGCTTTTTCCGGTCCGATCCCCGGCCCGACGGCGAATTCGCGGAGACGGCGATGGCAGCGCACCGCGCCGCCGTCGAGGCGCAGACCCGCGAACTGCTCTACGCCGGCAGCGAACGCAAACCGGTCGCACTGGCCTAGCGATGGCCGGCTTCCGCACCTCCGACGGCGGTTGGTACGGGCGCGAACGCATGGCCGACGGCGTTACCCTGATCTGGGAGCGTCATATCAAGCCGGACTACCGCTGCAACATCTGGCACGTGCGCGGGCGCGACCGGGACCTGCTGGTCGATACCGGCTTCGGGCTGGAGCCGCTGCGCGCCTTTGTCGAGGCAGATAGTGGACGTCCCCTGGTCGCCCTGGCCAGCCACAGCCATTGCGACCATATCGGCGGCCATCACGAATTCGACGAGCGCTGGGTCCATGGCGACGAGGCCGCCATCATGCGCGCGCCGACCCGCGACAACACCGTCGCGGCCCCCTACGTCTGCGACGACATGTTCGTGGGCGCCGCGCCGCCGGGCTTCGATTCCGCCGCCTGGAACGTGACGGCTACTGAGCCCACGCGCCTGCTGGCCGAGGGCGACGTGGTCGATCTCGGCGACCGGGCTTTCGAAGTGCTGCACGCGCCCGGCCACTCGCCGGGCTCCATCGCCCTGTTCGAGCCCGCGACCGGAATCCTGTTTTCCGGCGATGTGGTCCATGACGGTCCGAACGGCTTCGGCCGCATGCTCTGGTATCACTCGGATGAGGACGCCTATCTGGAAAGCGTCGAACGCTTGTGCGAGGTGCCGGCCCAGACGGTCCATGCCGGCCATTTCCACAGCTTCGGCGCGGACCGCTACCGCACCGTGCTCGACGATTATATCGCCCGCCGTCGCGGGCCCGGCTGTCCGGCCGATCCCGCTCTGCGCGGGAGCTGACGGGGGTAGAAGAACCTGTCCGCTGCACGAACGGCGTCTGCTAAATATGAAATCAATTCTTTTTATGAAATTGATTTCATGTAATAGTCCGCTTCATGACCGGGGTGCGGACAAGGCGGAAGACCCGCCGGATGGACGAGATTCTCGACGCGGCGCAGGAGCTGATCGTCGAGAACGGCTCGGACGGCATGGCGGTGGAGGCCCTGGCCGATGCGGCGGAGGTCTCGGTCGTCACCATCTACAACTATTTCGGCTCCAAGGATGGGGTGATCCATCGCCTCGGCACCCGTCATCACGAGCGTGCACTGGCCTTGCGCGAGTCGTTGTTGAACGACCCGCCGGCCGATCCCGTTTCGGCCCTGGAACGCTACATCGATCTGACCTTTCGGCATGCTTTCGACGTTCTGGACCGGGCGGCCTGGCGTCACATCCTGGCAATCGATTTCGGCGTTCCGGAGACGAGCCCGCATCTCGATATCGACGACGTAGTGCATGGCCAGGTCGATGGGATGCTCGACAGGGTTGCCGCCAGGGGCGGGTTGCCCGGCGGCGCGGTGCGGCGCGATCTGACCGATCTCGCCCATGCGATCATGGATTATCATTTCTATCGCCTTGTAAGGGATGGAAGGGTCGCGCCGGTTTCGGCCGCGCGTCTGGCGCGGCGGCAATTCCGCGTCGCGGCCTACGCCGTCCTTGCCCAGGCACGCCAAGGAAAGGAAGGAGGGGTCCGATGAGCAAGTTGTTGACCGACACGCAATTGGGGGCCTTCGAGCGGGACGGCTATCTCGGCCCGATCAAGGTGATGGAAGAGGATGAGATGGCGGACTATCGCCGGCTGCTGGAGGCCATCGAGGTCATGCCGGGCGGGCGCGACAAGCTCGATCTCAAGGCCAATCTGTTAAGCCCGTGGTTGGACGACCTGACCCGCCATCCGGTCATGCTCGATGTGGCCGAGGATCTGCTGGGCCCCGATCTCCTGTGCTGGACCGGCTCCTTCCGCTTCAAGCCGCCGCAAAGTCCCAGTCACGCCGGCTGGCACCAGGACACGATGTATATCAAGGTCGAGCCGGTCTATACCTTCTGGCTCGCCTTTTCGCCCAACACCATGGAAAGCGGCTGTCTGGAAGTCATTCCCGGCTCCCACACCTGGCCCTTGCTGCCCCATCGGGATACGGACGATTCGAGCAGCATCCTGACCCGCGGTCAGTACATCACGGCCGAATTCGACGATTCCAAAACGGTGCATGCCGAGCTGCGCCCTGGCGAAATCGGCATCTTCCATCACAATATCGTCCACCGGTCCGGGCCGAATCGGTCGGACGATGCGCGCATCCTGTACCTGGCCTCCTATATGCCGACTGATGCGATAAACCATGGGCCGCGCGATTCGGCGATGCTGGTGCGCGGGGTCGACCGCTTCGGCCATTTCGACGAGGATCCGCGTCCGACCGGGGAAATGACGCCGGAGGTGCTCGAAGCGCATCGGCTGGCCTGTTTGAAACAGACCGCGACAATGTATCAAGGTGCGACGCGCGAGCCGGTTTCGCTGCGCTGAGCCAACAGGGGGAAGGGGACATCATGAACAACGAGGTCATCATCAGCTGCGCCGTGACGGGCGGGGGCGAGACCCAGGACAAGCATCCGCGCCTGCCGATCACGCCGGAGCAGATCGCCAATGCGGCGATCGACGCGGCCAAGGCCGGGGCGGCGATCGTCCATGTCCACGCTCGCGACCCGGAAACCGGAAGCAACAGCCGCGACCCCGAACTGTTCAAGGAAATCTTCCACCGCATCCGCGATTCGGAAACCGATGTCTGCATCAACATCACCGGCGGCAACGGCGGCGATTGGAAGCCGAGCGCCGAGGACCCGAATGTCGGCACGCCCGATTCCGACAACACCGATGCCGAGACGCGGTTGATCTACATCTCCGCCCTGAAGCCCGAGATCGCGAGTCTCGATTGCGGCGCGATGAATTTCGGCGAATCGACCTATATCGCCCAACCCAGCGTGCTGCGCCATGTGGCCGGTGAAATGCAGAAGCTCGGCATCAAGGCCGAGATCGAATGCTTTCACACAGGGCATGTCGCCTTGGCCAACCAGCTCTATGCCGAGGGCCTGTTCGACGATCCGCCGCTCTACCAGCTCTGCCTCGGCATCCAATGGGGCTCCCCCGCGACGACCGAAGGCATGAAGGCGATGCGCGACATGCTGCCGGCGGGCGCGGTCTGGGCCTCCTTCGGCATCAGCCGCCACCAGATCCCGATGGCCGCCCAGGCGGTCCTGATGGGCGGCAACATTCGGGTCGGGCTGGAAGACAACCTTTATCTCGAACGCGGCGTCTTCGCCGACAACTGGCAGCTCGTCGAGAAGGCGCGCACGGTGGCCGAGCTGATGGGCGCGCGCATCCTCACGCCCCAGGAGGCGCGCGAGAAGCTGAACCTCAAGAAGCAGAACTAGGCGCGGGGCGGCCTGGGGAGGGTAGCCTTGGGGAAGGTCTTGACCGAAGAGCAGATCGCGGCGTTCCACGAGAACGGCTACCACGCGCCGGTTCGCGTCATGGCGGGAAGCCGCGCGCGCGACTATCGCGACCGCTTCGAGGCTTTCGAGCGCCGCCATCCCGACGACGTCATCAAGCTCGACCAGAAGGCCTATATGATCGCCCCCTGGGCCTACGAAATGCTGGAGGAGCCCGCCTTCCTCGATACGGTCGAGGATCTGATCGGCCCTGACATCCTGTGCTGGGGGCAGTCCTTGCGCCTCAAACGGACAGACGGCAAAAGCTTCGCCGGCTGGCACCAGGACACGGCCTACGCCAATGTCCAGCCGATCAACGTGATCGCCGCCCTCGCCCTTTCGCCCTGCCGGGTCCGACAGGGCTGCATCCGCGCGATTCCCGGATCGCACAAATGGGATCTCCTGCCCCACAAGGAGAACTTCGGCACCGCCAGCATCCTCAGCCGCGAGCAGACGATCGACGCCGATTTCGACGATTCGACCGCCGTGGAGATGGAACTCGACCCCGGCGAATGCGCCTTTTTCTATCACGCAATCTGCCATTCCTCCGGCCCCAATCACGGCCCGGATCGGCGCATCGTCTTCCTGAACGAGATGATCCCGACCCATGCCCGGCAGGATTGGCCCCGGGAATCGGCGGTCCTTCTGCGCGGGATTGACGAATACGACAACTGGGATCGCGACCGCGTCGCGGAGGCGGAAATGGGCTCGGCCGAACTGGAGGCCTGGCGCAAGGCGGTCGAGGTCCAGGCCAGCGTGCTGTTCGGCGGTGCCCGCCATGCCAAGCGCGCCTTGGAGGGTAAGATGGAAAAGGAAGAGAAAAATGGTTGATCTGCCCGAGTCCCCCGATGCGATGAAGCGGCGCTTCGAGCGCGATGGCTGCTATTTCCCGCTGCCGGTTCTGACCGAGGCCGAGGCGGCCGAATGCCGGGCGGAATGCGAGGCGTTCGAGCGCGAACACCCGGATCATGTCGGCCTCTACGACATGAAGGCGAACCTGCTTTTCCCCTGGATCGACCGCCTGATTCGCAAGCCCGGCCTGACCGAGGGCCTGGCCCCGCTGCTCGGCCCCGACATCCTGTGCTGGGGGGTCGGTTTCCGGAACAAACCGGCCGATTCCAAGACCTATGTCGGCTGGCACCAGGACACGCCCTACATCCATATCGGCCCGCTGCTCGTCACCTGCTGGCTGGCCCTGACCCCTGCGACCGAGGCGAACGGCTGCCTGCGCGTCATCCCCGGTTCGCACAAATGGCCCCATCTGCGCCATGACGAGAAGGACGACCCGGACAGCATGCTGACCCGCGGCCATTACATCGCGGAGGCGTTCGACGATTCCGGCGTGATTCCCGTCGTGCTCAGGCCCGGCGAGGCCGCCGTCATCCATTACAACATCGTCCACAGCTCGCAGACCAACCGCACGAAGGGCCGGCGCATGGGCATGCTGATCGACTGCATGCCGGCCGATTCGGTCAAGACCGGGGAGCGCGAATACGCCACCCTGATCCGGGGCGAGGACCGTTGGAACAATTTCGAGCCGGACACCCCGCCCAAGACGGCCTTCGGTGCGGCGGAGCGCGAAAACCACCGTCACTCGGTCGAGGCCATGACGGCGGATTTCTACGCCGGCTCCGACCGCACCCCGGAATCCCTGACTGGCAAGACCCGCAACGTGCTGTAGCCGGTCGGCGCCATGCCCGTGGCAAGCCGCCTCCCCTGCGCGACCTGTGCCGGATCGAGTGCCATGGCCTCGGGGAAATGAAGCCGCTCGCAACGGGCCTCTTCGCAGCCATGCTTGCCGTGGCGCCTGCGATATGCGCCGCGGCGGATGATCCGAAGGGCCACGGCGGCGTGGCGACCGGGCTCGTCCCCGTCTATCCCGAGGGCCGCGATTGCCCGGTCCTGACCTCGCTCTACGGCGATTGGATCGATCTGGACGGTAGACGGCGCGACCGGAGCCACGAAGGCGTGGACGGCGGTCGGTTTGGCGACGCCGTGGTCGCGCCCGCCGGTGGGCGCGTCCTGGCGATCTGGCCGGTCACGACCGAAATTGGCGCCGACTGGAGCGTCCTGATCCTTCACGACCCGGCCGACCTAGGCCTCGGCGATCCCGCGATCTCGTACTATTCGGAGTTCGATCATCTGGCCGCCGAGGACATCGCCCATCTGCGCGCCGGAGCGCGGATCGGGCGCGGCGACCGGATCGGAACGGTTCGCCATCCGGGCGGCAACCCCGCGTTCCGCGCGGAGGTGCACTGGGAGGTCTACGAGCTGCCGACCGCGGCGCAGGACGCTCTCACCTGGTCGGAACGCGACGGTGTCCGCCAGGGCTGGTGGAACGAGGCGGCCACCCTGGTGGATCCGCTCTATGGGCTGGGCCTTGACCGAGACGATCCGGCGCCGGGACAGGTCGCTATCACGCCCGCCCAGGATGCCATGCGCCTCGGCTTTCGGGGTTTCTCTTATCACTTAGAATGCCGTTGAAGTCGCACGGGCCGGCCGGCGCCTAGTGCCCCGGCGTGTTCGCGAACATGCGCCCGCCCTTGAACAGGAAAATCAGCGGCACGGTGGCCACGGCGATCACCGTGATCAGGAAGAAGTAGTTGAGGTAGCTGATCATCGCGGCCTGCTGGACGATCATGGCGTCCAGGGCGGCGCGGCCCGCCTCGCTGCCCGTGTCCCAGGCGTCGGGCACGTCGAAGAAGCGCAGCATTTTGTTGTGGGGCGAGATCGCCTCGGCGAGCAGGGCGTGGAAGCCGCTGGTGTTGCGGGTGACGAGTGAGACCGCGAAGGTGATGCCCGTGCCGATGCCGACGAAGGTGGTCAGGTTGTAGAAGGTCAGCGCTTCGTTCCGGTAGCGCTGGTCGAGCGTCGAGAGGGTCTTCGACGCCAGGGTCACGAAGCCGAGTCCGGTGCCGAAGCCTTGCAGCGCGCCGGACCAGGCGACCTCCCACGGCGTCACGTCCAGGGTCCATTGCGCCATGATCCAGGACGAGCCGGCGATCAGCAGCACGGCGCTCGCCATGGTGTAGCGCGGGTCCAGATACCGGGCCGCCTGGATCGCGACGATATTGCCGGCCATCACCCCGACGCCGCGCGGCGCTAGAACCTCGCCCAGGGTGATGACCGGATAGCCGCGCAGCTCCTGCATCATGATCGAAATCAGGACCAACACCCCGTGCAGCAGGAAACCCCAGACCAGGGCGATCGCCAGGCCGAGGGCAAGATTGCGGTCCCGGAACATCTCGATCCGCACGAAGGGGTGGCGGGTCGTGGTGATGTGGACGACGAAGAGGTAGACGGCGATCGCCGCGACCACGGCCTCGACGATCACCTCGGTCGAGGCGAACCAGTCGAGCCGCTCGCCCCGGTTGATCATCAGCTGGAAGGCCCCGATGGCGACGGTCAGGGCCAGGCAGCCGAACCAGTCGAAGGGCCGCGACGACATGCGCGGCGTGCGCGGGAGGAAGGCCAGGCAGCCCAGCAGGACGGGAATCCCGACCGGCAGGTTGAAATAGAAGACCCAGCGCCAGACCGCGAATTCCGCGATATAGCCGCCGACCACCGGGCCCAGGACCGGGCCGACCATGATGCCGATGCCCCAGATCGCGTTCCCCGTGGCCATTTTCTCGCGCGGGAAGCTGTCCAGCACGATGGCGTGGGAAATCGGCATCATCGGCGCGCCCAGGACCCCCTGGGCGAAGCGCCAGGCGACCTCTTCCTCCAGGCTGTCGGCCGCGCCGCACATGTAGGAGGCGGCGATATAGGCCCCCAGGCAGGCCAGGAAGAAACCGCGCCGGCCGAACCGGTCGCTGCACCAGCCCGACCAGGCGAAGCCCATCAGCATGCCGACGATGAAGGCGGTGACGACCCAGGCGATCTGGTCCTTGGTCGCCGAGAACGCGCCCTGCATATGCGGCAGGATCACCGCCGCATTGGTCATGTTGATTTCGTAGGTCGCCGCGGCCATCACAACGAAGAACAGGACGAGGAAGCGTCGCCCCCTGCCCATGGCCGCGGCGCTCGCGCGCTCTGCCGTCATCGCCGGACTTTGAGCGCGCGAACGGTCCTATTCAAATGAATTCGCCCGTCCCCGGCCGCCCCGGCCCGTCCGGCCGCGTCGTGGCGTGTCTACCAGACGCCCAGGAAGGGGGAGGAGAGAATCAGGGCGAAGGGTGCCGCCAGGACGACGGCCGCCAGCAGGCCGAGGGAATTCAGCAGCCACTCGCCGATGTCGCGGCGGAAGGCCGAGGGCCGGCCGGTCGCGGTCAGGGTCGCGGTCATAGTCATGGTCGTGGTCATTTGTCTGTTTCCCGATTAGCCGATGATCCGAATCTAGACCTTTCGGCAAAGGCCGGCAGTGATGCCGGTCATATGATGGGCGTCACAGTTTCGGGGGTCCGCCGCCGCCCGCGCGCCAAGAAAAAGGCCCGGGCGGTGAGCCCGGGCCGAGAGGCGTTTGGAGAGAAGTCTTGGCGCGGCGCCGTCACTAGAAGAGGAGGGGCGCCGCCGCCATGAGGAGGAAGGGGGCCGTGAGGGTCGTGGCGACGAAAAAGACGATTGTGTTCGCCGCCATGGTCCCGAGCTTCCCGTTGCTCCGTGTCGTACCGGTCATGGTCATCGTTACCTCCCGATGTCGTCCGATGCTCGAACGATAGGGTGACACTGTCCCGCCGGCAGTGACGGCGGTCATATGATGGTCATCACACCCGGCGCGTCGTCTCAATCCCGATAGGCCACGCCGGGCAGGACGCAGAGCATCTCGAACAGCATGTTGGCGCCGACCAGGGCGGTGTTGCCCGAGGGGTCGTAGGGCGGCGAGACCTCGACGAGATCACCGCCGACGATATCGAGGCCCCGGCATCCGCGCAGGATCTCCTGGCCCTGGGCGCTGGTCAGCCCGCCGATCTCCGGCGTGCCCGTGCCGGGGGCGAAGGCGGGGTCCAGCCCGTCGATGTCGAAGCTGACATAGACCGGGCCGCCGCGGACCTTCTCGCGCACCTCCTCCATCAGCGGGGCCAGCGACTTGTTCCAGCAATCGCTGGCCAGGACCACGCGGAAGCCCTGGCTGACCGGCCAGTCGAAATCCTCCGCCGTGTAGCCGCTGCCGCGCAGCCCGATCTGGACCGTCCGCTGGCCGTCGATCAGCCCCTCCTCGACGCAGCGCCGGAAGGGCGTGCCATGGGCGATCCGCTCGCCGAACATGGAATCGTTGATATCGGCATGGGCGTCGACATGGACCAGGCCGACCGGGCCGTATTTCTTCTTCATCGCGCGCAGGATGGGCAGGGTGATGGTGTGGTCGCCGCCCAGGGTCAGGGGCTTGCAGCCGTCGGCGACGATCGTGTCGAAATGCTCTTCGATGATGCGCACGGCGTCGAGCAGGTTGAACGGGTTGACCGGCACGTCGCCGATATCGGCCACCTGCAGGCTGTCGAAGGGCGCCGCTCGCGTGGTCATGTTGTAGGGCCGCAGCAGGCAGGATTCGGCGCGGATCTGGCGCGGGCCGTGGCGCGTCCCTGCGCGGTTCGAGGTACCGATATCGAAGGGCACGCCGACGAAACAGGCGTCGAGCCCTGCCGCGCCCTGCTGGCTGGGCAGGCGCATCATCGTCGCCGGCCCGCCGAAGCGCGGCATGTCGTTGCCGCCGAGCGGCTGGTTGAACTGGTCGGCCATGTTCTCCTCCCTATCGAATGCCGATCGATGCTATCGCCGCGCCGTCCGGCGCGCCACGGCTGGAGCCATCGGTTTCCTGCCGGTTATCGCCGATTTCCCGCCGATTTTCCTCTGGGGGCGCTTGAACATCCGAGGGCCGAATGTTGGAATGCGCCGTCCTATTCCCGGGCGGCGCGCGGCGCCGCCCCATCCACCGAAACTGGGAGGAATGAAACATGGCGAAGGAAACTATTGGCGACCCGATCGTCGTCGGCGGCAACGTGATTCCGATTTCGAAGGCGGTGCGCGTGGGCGATTTCGTCTTCCTGTCGGGCCAGGTGCCCTTCAAGGACGGCGCACCCATGACCACGGGCACGGTCGAGGAGCAGACCCATGTCGTCATGGGCATGATCAAGGCGATTCTGGCCGATGCCGGCTGCACCCTGGACGATGTCGTCAAGGCCAATGCCTGGCTGCCCAGCAAGGGTGACTTCCTGGGCTTCAACAAGGTCTATGGCGAGTATTTCCCGAAGGATCCACCGGCCCGTTCGACCGTGATCAGCGGTCTGATGGTCGACGTCAAGCTCGAGGTCGAGGTTACGGCCTACAAGCCGCGCTAGCAGCGGGGCCAGGCGTATGACGGCGGGGCGGCGCGCAAGCGTCGCCCCGTTCTCATGTGCAATCCTGATGACCCCCATTGGGTGGTTTCGGTTGACGCCGCGGGTCGGCTTTCCCGACTCTCTCCGGCCCATCTCTCTGAAAGACTGGGTGGCGGACAAGGTTCGGGGGAAGAGAACCGGGCAGGGACCATTCGGGGGCGAATGAAGCGCTATTCGATCTTCAGCCTGGCGCGCAACGCGCTGGGCCATCACGCGAACTGGCAGGCGGCCTGGCGCAGCCCGGAGCCGGCGGCGGAGTATGACGTGGTGATCGTCGGCGGCGGCGGCCACGGCCTGGCGACCGCCTATTACCTCGCGAAAGAGCACGGCGTCACGAATGTCGCGGTGCTCGAGAAGGGCTGGCTCGGCGGCGGCAACACCGGGCGCAACACCACGGTCGTCCGCTCCAACTATCTGTGGGACGAAAGTTCGGCCTTCTACGATTTCTCCCTGCGCCTCTACGAAGGGCTCAGCAAGGACCTCAACTACAACGTGATGCTCAGCCAGCGCGGCCTGGTCATGCTGTTCCACACCCATCACGAGGAGATGATGGCCCAGCGACTGGCCGAGGCGATGCGCCTGGGCGGCATCGATTCGGAAATCCTGAGTGTCTCCGAGCTTAAGAAGCTGGTCCCGATCCTCGATACCGGCCGGGATATCCGTTACCCGGTGCGCGGCGCGGTGCTCCAGCGCCGCGGCGGCACCGCGCGCCACGACGCCGTTGCCTGGGGCTTCGCCCGCGCGGCCGACGACCGGGGAGTCGACATCGTCCAGAACTGCGCGGTCACGGGCATCCTGCGTGAAGGCGGGCGGGTGGCCGGGGTCGAGACGACGCGGGGGACCATCCGGGCGAAGAAGGTCGGCATCGCCGTGGCGGGTCATTCCGGCGTGCTGGCGGGCATGGCCGGCCTGCGCCTGCCGATCGAAAGCTATCCCCTCCAGGCCCTGGTCTCCGAGCCGGTCAAGCCGGTGCTCGACGTTGTTATCAATTCGGGCACGGTGCATGTCTATGTCAGCCAGTCCGACAAGGGCGAACTGGTCATCGGCGCCGCGCGCGACAGTTACAATTCCTATGCTCAGCGCGGCAGCTTCCCGATTATCGAGGACCAAATGGCGGCCCTGGTGAAGCTTTTCCCGATCTTCTCGCGGCTCAAGATGATGCGCCAATGGGCCGGCATCGTGGACGTGGCCGCCGATGCCAGCCCGATCATCGGCAAGACGCCGGTCGAGGGGCTCTATCTCAACGGCGGCTGGGGCACCGGCGGCTTCAAGGCGACGCCCGGCTCGGGCTGGTGCTTCGCCTGGACCATCGCCAAGGACGAGCCGCACGATCTGAACGCCGCCTATACTCTCGACCGGTTCTCCAGCGGCGCGCTGATCGACGAACACGCGGCCTCCGGGGTGGGGCACTGATCATGCCGCGCCCGCGCTATTCCATCTTCAGCCTGGCCCGAAACGCGCTCGCCTACCACCAGAACTGGACGGAGGCCTGGCGCAGCCCCGCGCCCAAGCCGCACTACAAGGTGATCATCGTCGGCGCGGGCGGGCATGGCCTGTCCACCGCCTATTACCTGGCCAAGGAACACGGCATCACCGATGTCGCGGTGCTCGACAAGGGCTGGCTGGGCGGCGGCAACGTGGCGCGCAACACTACCATCGTGCGGTCCGACTATCTGTTCGGCGAGAGCATCGCGCTTTACGACAAATCCTTGTCCATGTGGCACGACCTCAGCCGAGAGCTGAACTTCAACACCATGTTCAGCCCGCGCGGCATCGTGAAACTGATCCACAACCGCGACGGCCAGCGCGAGGCGGAACGGCGCTTCAACGCCCTGCGCCTGGCCGGGGTCGATAGCGAAATGCTGACGCCGCTCCAGGTCAAGCGCCTGGCGCCGATGGTCGATATCTCGCCCGGCGCGGCCCATCCGGTCCTCGGCGCGACCCTGCAACGGCGCGGCGGCATCGCGCGCCACGACGCGGTGGCCTGGGGCTATGCCCGCGCGGCCGATGCGCTCGGCGTCGACATGATCCAGCATTGCGAGGTCACGGGCTTCCGCATCGAAGGCGGTCGCGTGAAGGGTGTCGAAACGGTCCAGGGCTTCATCGGCGCCGATGCCGTGGCCCTGGTTCCGGCCGGCCATGTCGGCGTGCTGGCCGCCAAGGCCGGGTTCCGCCTGCCGATCGAGAGCGTGACCATGCAGGCCATGGTGTCGGAACCGGTCAAGCCCTGCCTGGACACCGTGGTGATGAGCCCGATTCCCTTCTCCCTCAGCCAGTCGGACAAGGGCGAATTCGTCTTCGGGATGAGCACGGAGCCATACAACTCGTACTCTCAGCGCGGCACCTTGCCCCATATCGAAGAGATTTCCGCCAATGCGGTCTCGGTCCTGCCGGGCCTCAGCCGACTGCGCATGCTGCGCAAATGGGGTGGGGTCCTTGATGTCAGCCGCGACGTCAGCCCGATCATGGGCCGCACGCCGGTCGAAGGCATGTATGTCAATTGCGGTTGGGGCACGGGGGGCTTCAAGTCGATCCCGGGCTCCGGATGGGCCTTCTCCCATATGATCGCCCAGGACCGGCCCCATGACCTGATGTTGCCTTTCGGCCTAGACCGCTTCGCCGCCGGCGCGCTGATCGACGAACATGCCGCGTCGGGATCCTTCGAGGCTTTCAAATGAGTTCCGGTTCAGAAATGAGGCGACCCCAATGCTGTTGATCGAATGTCCGTTCTGCGGGCCGCGCGCGGAGGTCGAGTTTCGCTGCAGCGGCGAGGGGCATATTGCCCGGCCCGAAACGCCGGAGAACATCTCCGACGAAGCCTGGGCAGATTACGTCTACATGCGGACCAATCCCAAGGGCCTGCATTTCGAACGCTGGATGCACCAGCATGGGTGCCGCCGCTGGTTCTGCGTCGCGCGCGACACGGTGACCCACAAGATTCGGGCGATTTACAAGCTGGGCGAGGCCAAGCCCGCGCTCGACGAGCCCAAGACCGAAGGGGAGGGCGCCTGACATGCAGCGGAACCGGCTGAGCGAAGGCGGTCGCATCGACCGATCCCGTCCGTTGAAATTCACCTTCAACGGCCGACCCTACGAGGGCTTCGCGGGCGACACCCTGGCCTCCGCCCTGCTCGCGAACGACGTGCGGGTCGTCGGGCGCAGCTTCAAATACCATCGCCCGCGCGGCATCGTCGCGGCCGGAGTGGAAGAGCCGAACGCCTTGGTCCAGCTCGGAGAGGGCGGTTTCGAGGAGGCCAATGCCCGCGCCACCCAGATCGAGCTCTATGACGGCCTCGACGCCGACAGCGTCAATTGCTGGCCCAGCCCGGATCTGGATTTCGGCGCGATCGTGGGCCGCTTCTCGCGCCTGCTGCCCGCGGGCTTCTACTACAAGACCTTCATGTGGCCGCCCAAGCTGTGGATGACCTACGAGCATTTCATCCGCCGCGCGGCGGGCCTGGGCAAGGCCCCCAAGGCCCCGGATGCCGACGCCTACGACAAGCGCTGGGCCCATTGCGACGTTCTGGTCGCGGGCGGGGGGCCGGCGGGCCTGTCCGCAGCCTTGGCGGCGGGCCGGGCCGGTGCGCGGGTTATCCTGGCCGACGAGCAGGCCGAACTCGGCGGCGCGCTGCTGAACGGTCATGAAGAAATCGACGACCGACCGGGCCTCGACTGGGTCGCCGATACGCTGGACGAGTTGCGGGCCATGCCCGAGGTCCGGCTGCTACCGCGCGGCACCGTCGCCTCCTACTACGACCACAACTTCCTTGCGGTCTACGAACGGCTGACCGATCACCTGGGGCCGCAAGCCGACGCGGGGCCGGGCAATCCGCGCGGCCGTCTGTGGAAAGTCCGGGCCAAGCAGGTCGTGCTCGCCACGGGCGCCCACGAGCGGCCCCTGGTCTTCGCCGACAACGACCGGCCGGGGATCATGCTGGCCGGTGCCGTGTGCGCCTACCTGAACCGCTACGGCGCGCGTCCGGGGCAGGCCGGCGTGGTGTTCACCAACAACGATTCGGCCTATCGGACCGCCCTCGACATGGCGGCCGCGGGCATCGCGGTTCCGGCCATCGTCGACCTGCGCCCCGATCCGGGCGGCGATGCGGTACAAGAGGTGCGCGAGCGCGGCATCGAGATCCTGGCCAACCATGCCGTTGTCTCGGTGGCCGGCGCCAAGGGCCTGCGCGGCATCGAGGTCGCGCCGATCGATCCTTCGGGCAAGGGCCTGGCGGGCGACCCCCGGCGCATCGCCTGCGACCATCTCGCGGTTTCCGGCGGCTGGAACCCGGCTGTCCATCTGTTCTCCCAGTCGCGCGGCAAGCTCGATTTCGATACGGACCTCAACTGTTTCGTGCCGGGCCAGTCGTTTCAGGCCGAATGCTCGGCCGGTGCCTGCAACGGCACTTTCGGTCTGGCGGGCTGTCTGGCGGAGGGGCACGCCGCCGGGGTTTCGGCGGCCGAGGCGACCGGCCTGACCGGCAAGCCAGGCAAGGCGGCGAGCGCGGCGGACCGTCCCGAGGGGTCGATCCGTCATATGCCGACCGTGCCGGGCAAGCACCCGGTCGGGCGCGGCAAGGCCAAGCATTTCGTAGATGTGCAGAACGACGTGACGGCGGCCGATATCGCCCTGGCCGTACGCGAGGGCTACCGCTCGGTCGAGCATGCCAAGCGCTACACGACCCTCGGCATGGGGCCGGACCAGGGCAAGATCGGCGGCATGACGGGCTTCGCCGCTCTCGCCGACAGTTTGGGCGCGACGATGCCGGAAGTCGGCACGACGACCTTCCGCCCGCCTTATACGCCGGTGCCCTTCGGCGCGATTGCCGGGCGCGACGTGGGCGCGCTGGCCGACCCGGCGCGGACCACGCCGATGCATGGCTGGCACGTCTCCGCCGGGGCGGTCTTCGATTCGGCCGGCCAATGGCTGCTGCCCGATCACTATCCGCGTGAGGGAGAGGACAGGCGCGTGGCGGTGCGGCGCGAATGCCTGGCCGTGCGCGGTGGCGTCGGAATCCGCGACGGCTCGACCCTCGGCAAGATCGATATCCAGGGGCCCGACGCGGTCCGCATGCTCGACTGGGTCTACACCAATGCCTGGGGCTCGCTCGGCGTCGGGCGCTGCCGCTACGGCGTCATGCTGGGCGAGGACGGCATGGTGATGGACGACGGCGTCACCGCGCGTCTGGGCGAGGACCATTACCTCATGCACACCACCACCGGGAACGCCGCGGGCGCCTTCTGGTGGATGGAGGAATGGCTCCAGAACGAGTGGCTGGACTACAAGGTCTGGTTGACCTCGGTGACCGAGAAATGGGCCGTGGTGAACATCGCGGGCCCGCGCGCCCGCGATCTGCTGGCCGAACTGACCCGCGACATCGACCTCTCCAACGACGCTTTCCCGCATATGAGCGTGCGGAGCGGGCGCGTCGCGGAGATACCGGCCCGGGTCTTCCGGGTCAGTTTCACCGGCGAATTGAGCTACGAGATCAACGTCGCGGCGGGCTTCGGCCTGGCCCTGTGGAACGCAGTGATGCTGGCGGGCCAGCGTTTCGGCATCACGCCGTTCGGGACCGAAGCGGTCCACGTCCTGCGGGCGGAGAAGGGCTATCTCGCCGCCGGGCAGGAGATCGACGGCACGGTCACGCCGCTCGACCTCGGTCTCGACTGGGCCATCAGCAAGAAGAAGGCCGATTTCCTGGGCAAGCGGTCGCTCACCCGCTCCGCCATGGTGCGCGAGGACCGCAAGCAGCTCGTCGGCCTGCTGACCAAGGAGCCGGGCATCGTTCTGCCCGAGGGCGCGCAGATCGTGGGAGAGCTGCGCGCTGCGCCGCCTATACCGACGATCGGCCATGTCACCTCAAGCTATTACAGCCCGATCCTGGGGCGCTCCATCGCCCTGGCCCTGGTCGAGGGCGGGCGGGCGCGCATCGGCGAGACGGTCAGCCTGCCGCTGCGCGACCGCACGGTGGAGGCCGAATTGACCAAGCCCCTGTTCTACGACCCGGAAGGGGAGCGCCTCCATGCCTGAACGCTATCTGCGCCAGAGCGCCCTGGCCCATCTCGGCCTCGAATCCCGCGCCGTCGACGACCCGGGCGATGCCGGCCTGGTCCTGTGTGAGCGCGCCCATCTGGGCAAGGTCGGCTTGCGCGGCGATGCCGGCGACAAGGGGTTCCTCGACGCGGTCGCGAAGGAGCTGGGCTTCGCTCTGCCGCTCCGGCCGAACACGGTGGCGGCGGGCGAGGACGTCACGGCCTTCTGGCTCGGCCCCAACGAATGGCTGCTGGCCGTGATTCCCTACGAGGGCACGCCCCTGGCCGAGGATCTCGACAAGGCCCTGACCGGCCTCCACGCCGGCGCGACCGTGCTGACCGACAGCCGCACAGTGATCGGCGTCTCGGGCCCGGCCGCGCGCGACGTCCTGGCCAAGGGCTGCCCGCTCGACCTGCACCCCTCGGCCTTCCCTTCCGGCTCCTGCGCCCAGAGCCTGCTGGCCAAGGCCGACGTGCTGATCTACCTCCATGAGGACGGCGGACGCTTCGACCTCTACGTCCCGCGCAGCTATGCCGACTATCTCTGGCGCTGGCTGGAAGACGCCGGCGCGGAATACGGTGTCGCCGTGAGCGGCGACTGACAACCGGCGACAGATTCTGGGGAGGGACCGACCATCTACACGCTCTATCACGGCATCACAACGGGCTCGGCGGGGCCGTTGGCCCTGCTGGATCTGGTCGGCGCGCCCTACCGGATCGTGAGCATCGACATCAACACGCCCGACCACCCGACGGCCGAATTGCTGGCGGTCAATCCGCTGGGCCAGATACCGACGATCGCCATGCCCGGCGGCCGGATCGTGACCGAAAGCGCGGCGATGATGATCGCCATCGCCGAAGACTATCCGGAGTCCGGCATGGCGCCCGCGACGAACGCGCCGGAGAGGCCGGCCTTCCTGGGCTGGATGGTCTATCTGGCGGCCAATGTCTATCCGGCCGTCCGCCGGTACTTTTTTTCCGGCGAGATCGCCGAAAGCGAGACCGCCCGCGACGAAGTCCGGCGGATGGCGATGAAGGAGCTTCAGCGCGATTGGCGGGTGATGGAGGCGGCGGTCGACCCTGCGCCCTATCTCCTGGGCCGGGCACCCACCGCGCTCGATCTCTACACCGCCATGTTGAGCCGCTGGGCGGTCGACCAGGACTGGTTCCGCGAATCCTGCCCCAAGCTCGCCGCCGCGCGCGACCGGATCGAGGACGATCCCAAGGTCGCGACGGTCTGGCGCGAGAATTTCCTGAATTTCGAGTAGCAGGGTGCCGAAAAAGCAATGTCGTGCCCATCACCCTTCGAGATGCTCGCTCGCGCGAGCTCCTCAGGATGAGGAGAAACAATACCTTAGCCTCACCCTGAGGAGGCTCGAAGAGCCGTCTCGAAGGGTCTGCCGCCCTTTTCCAAGAGCCTGCTAGAAGCGGGGAGGCGGGCGATCTACACGCTCTACCACGATCTCGGCTCGACCTCGGCCGCGCCCCAGGCGATGCTTGCCATGATCGGCGCGCCCCATCGGCTGGCGCGCGTGCCGCTCTACACGCCGGCGCATCGGACGCCGGCCTATCTCGCGGTCAACCCGCTGGGAACGGTGCCGACCCTGGTCCTGCCGGACGGCGAGACCGTGACCGAGAGCGCCGCGATCCTGCTGCTGCTGAGTGAGCGCCACCCGGAGGCCGGCCTGGTTCCGGCGCCGGGATCGCCCGAACGGCCGCGCTTCCTGCGCTGGCTGGCCTATCTCTCCGCCACGGTCTATCCGCCGACCCGGCGCTACTACCACCTCGCCGACCATGTCGCGGGCGCGGTGGCCCAGGCCGAGCTGCGCCGAACCACGGTGGCGGAGCAGGTCCGCCTCTGGGTCGCGATGGAAGCGGCCTTCGATCCGGCCCCCTATCTCCTCGGCGACCGCCCGAGCGCCCTGGACCTGGCGATGGCCATGATCGCCCGGCTGAGCGCGCCCGAGGCCGGGTTCGCGGTGGCCTGCCCCAAGCTTGCCGCGGCGCGCGATGCGATCGAGGCGCATCCCGAGGTGGCGCCGGTCTGGCGCGAGAACTTTCCGGACTCCGCTCCGGATTTCGCGGGGGACCGCGCGGACGCTTGATGCTGGCGGGGCCGCGTGCCAGCGTAATCGTCGTGTGACCACCGGCACGGCGAAGGAGGCTTGCGTGGCGCAATACGACGCTTTGTTCGAGCCTTTGCGGATCAAGGATCTTGTGATCCGCAACCGCTTCCTCAGCACCAGCCACCAGCCGGCCTATAACGAGGGCGGGCGGCCGAGCGAGCGCTACATCCGCTATCAGATCGAGAAGGCCAAGGGCGGCGTCGGCATGGCCCAGTGCGGCGGGGCGACCTGCGTCGCGCCCGAGAATTCCTTCTATTACGGCCAGCTCGACGCGACCACTGACGCGATCATCCCTCATCTCAGGGATCTCTCCGAGCGCCTGCACGAGCAGGGCGCGGTTTGCACCATCCAACTCGCCCATGGCGGGCGGCGCGAACGCTGGGACCTGGCCAACTGGATCGCGGCCGTCGCCCCCTCGCCCGTGCGCGAACCGGTCCACAAATCCTTCCCCCGCGAGATGGAGGATTGGGATATCGAGCGGGTGATCCACGCCTTTGCCCGCGCCGCCTGGCGCTGCCGCGAAGGGGGCTTCGACGGAGTCGAGGTCTCGTGCCAGGCCGGCACCCTGATCCAGGGCTTCTGGTCGCCCGACACCAACCGGCGCACGGACGAATACGGCGGCGATCTGGACGATCGCATGCGCTTCGGCCTGGACGTGTTCCGCGCGGTGCGCGAGGCGGTCGGCGGCGATTACGTCGTCGGCATGCGCATGCCCGGCGACGAGCTGATCAAGGAGGGCTTGTCGCCGGACGATTGCCGCCGGATCGCCGCGACCTATGCCGGCAGCGGGCTGATCGATTTCGTCAGCGTGGTCGGCGGCATCGGCAAGGACCATCTCAACTCCGCCAAGCTCTGGCCCAGCCTGTGGCTGCCCAATGCGGCCTATCTGCACCTCTCCAGCGGCATCAAGGCCGAGATCGACATTCCCGTCTTCCACGCGACCCGCATCACCGATCCCGTCACGGCGGCCCGGGCGGTGGAGGAGGGCCATCTCGACATGGTCGGCATGACCCGCGCCTTCATCGCCGACCCCCATTTCGCGCGCAAGCTGCGCGAGGGGCGCGAGGACGATATCCGCCTCTGCACCGGCGCGTCCTACTGCCTGGACACGGTGCTCTCGGGCATCGGCACCAAATGCATCCAGAATGCCGCGACCGGGCGCGAGGCGGTCATGCCTCAGATCGTCCCCAGGGCCGAGGGGGCGAAGCGCAGGGTGGTGGTCGCGGGCGCGGGCCCGGCCGGGCTCGAGGCGGCGCGCGTC
>JABIRQ010000397.1 GCA_018699755.1 Rhodospirillaceae bacterium
GCCGCCGGCCGCCCGGCCTGTGGTGGCTGGGGGTCGGCATCGCGGGGACGGGCACGGCGGCCCTGGTCGGCCTGCGTCTGGGCTTCGACGGGGGCGGGGAGGATCCGCTGCTGGGCGACATCATCATCCTCTCCGGCTGTGCCGCGGTCAGCCTGGGCTATGTCGCCGGCGGCCGGCTGGGTCAGCTCGGCTATTCCGCCTGGAACGCGACCTTCTGGGGCATCGCGCTGGGCGGGCTGGTCCTGCTGCCGGCCCTTGCGCTGCTGGGGCCGGCAGTCGACTGGAGTGGCGTGAGCGGCGTGAGTTGGGGCTCGGTTCTCTATCTCGGCCTCGTCTCATCGATCCTTGGGTATGTCGCCTGGTACTGGGCGCTCAGCGCCGGCGGCATTGGGCGCATCGGCCTGCTCCAATTCGGCCTTCCCGTGGTCAGCCTGGTCCTGGCCGTCCTGGTCCTGGGCGAAGCCCTGAGCTGGCCCCTGCTGGCCGCCGGGGCCGCCATCCTGGCCGGGGTCTTCGTCGCCCGACGCTCGACCTGACCCGTCCGTTTGCCGTGCGCCGCGGTCTCGGCATAATGGCTGGCGAGCCACCAGGAGGATGCCATGTACGATCTCGCCAGTATGGAAGAAGCGGCCGCGCGGGTGCATGCGGTGATTCCGCCCACCCCGCAATACGCCTGGCCGTTGCTCGCTGAGGCGGCCGGCTGCGAGGTCTGGCTCAAGCACGAGAACCACACCCCGATCGGGGCCTTCAAGGTGCGTGGCGGCATCAACTACGTCCATAACCTCAAGGTGCGCGAACCGGGCGTGACGGGCCTGATCGCCGCCTCGACCGGCAATCACGGGCAGAGCGTGGCCTATGCCGCGAAACGCGCGGGATTGACCGCCACCATCGTCGTGCCCGAAGGCAACAACCCGGAAAAGAACGCCGCCATGCGCGGCTTCGGCGCGGAACTGATCGAGCACGGCCGGGATTTCAACGTCTCGCTCGAGCTGGCCGAGGATCTGGCGAAGGAACGCGGTCTCCACACGTTTCCGTCCTATCACGCCGATCTGGTGCGCGGGGTCGGCAGCTACGCGATGGAACTGTTCCGCGACGCGCCCGCGCTCGACACGGTCTATGTGCCCATCGGCATGGGCTCGGGCTGCAACGGGGTGGTCGCCGCGCGCGACGCCCTGGATATCAACACCAAAGTGGTCGGCGTGGTGGCCAAGAAGGCGCCCTGCTATCTCCATTCCTTCGAACAGAAGACCCCGGTGCCGACCAACACCTGCGACACTTTCGCCGAGGGCTTGGCCGTGCGTATCCCGAATCCGGAGGCGCTCGAGATGATCCTGGGCGGGGTGGAGCGCGTGGTGACGGTGAGCGAGGACGAGATGGCCGAGGCCATGCGGGTCATCTTCAGTGCGACCCACAATGTCGCCGAGGGCGCGGGGGCCAGCGCCTTCGCCGGCTTAATGCAGGAAAAGGACAAGATGGCCGGCAAGCGGGTCGGCGCGATCGTCTCGGGCGGCAATATCGACCGGCCGCGCTATACTCGGGTGCTGGCGGGCGAGACGCCCGTAAAAGTGTGAGTTCGGGAGGACGAGGATCGTGACCGAAGAGATTTTCCGCGCCGACGGCTATGCCAAGTCCTGCGAGGCCACGGTCACGGCGGTCGGCGAAGGCGGCATCCGCCTCGACCGCACGGTGTTCTATCCTGAGGGCGGCGGCCAGCCGGGCGACACGGGTTGGCTGCGCACGGCGGACGGCCGCGCCCTGCGCATCACCGATACCCGCAAGGACGGCGAAAGCGGCGAATCGCTCCACATCCCGGAAGAGGGCGCGCTGGCCGTGGGCGATGCGGTGACGGCCGAGATCGATTGGGACCGGCGTTTTCGCCACATGCGCACCCACACGGCCATGCATCTGCTCTGTTCCCTCATCGAGGGCGAGGTCACGGGCGGCAATCTCAACGACCAGAAGGGGCGGCTGGACTTCAACCTGCCGGATACGTCCCTGGACAAGGAGCACCTGACCGCGGAGCTCAACCGCTTGGTGCAGGAGGATCATCCGGTCGAGCCGCGCTGGGTCTCGGCCGAGGAACTGGCGAGCAACCCCGATCTGGTGCGCACCATGTCGGTGCGCCCGCCGACCAGCGGCGGCCAGGTTCGCCTGCTTGAGATCGAGGGTGTCGACCTGCAGGCCTGCGGCGGCACCCATGTCGCGCGGACGGGAGAGATCGGCCGCCTGCGCGTCGGCAAGATCGAGAACAAGGGCCGCCAGAACCGCCGGGTGAATATCCACCTGGAGGACTGATCCTCCGGTCGGCCCGGATCGGCTAGGTTTCCGCTTTCCTCAGCAATCTGATTCTTGCATGGCGTGGGTTCCAAGCCATGTCCGCACCGTATGGCTGACATGCCCGGAATCCCATTTAAATGCTGCGTTGCAGCATTACATAAGCGATTGAAACAAAATGCTGGAACCGTCTGGGCCACGCGAAGTGTTCGCATATGCCCGGGCCGCAATGGAGACGACAATGATATACACGGTGGAATGGCTCGCCTGGCTCGAGCGTACCGAGAAGACGAGCCCAAACGGGTTGGCGGCTTGGCTGCATGAGCATGTGTTGGAGCCCATGCGGACGTGGAATCGCCGGCAGCGCGACCTTCAGGCCCTGGCCGATCTCGACGCGCACGAGTTGCACGATATCGGCCTGACCCGGGGTGAAATCCCCTATGTCATCTCGCGCCGGGAACTCCAGTCGAACGACGGTGGCGCGAACGACAACGCGGCGCGCCACGTCGCTTGACCGGGGCGGGTCGAAGCTAGATTCGGAACGCCCCGCCCGCCACCACGGGCGGGGTTTCGAGCGCTCGCCGCGCCACCGCCTCCTGGCGTTCGCACAGGACGGCGCTATCGGCGTCCTCCGCTCCCGCCCGGGGCAGGCGGAACACCACATCGCTGCCATAGGTCGCCATGCGGCCTTCGGTTTCGCGGGCGAGGCCCCTTGGATCGTCGCCCGCCGCGACCGCGCGGATGCCCTGGCGCACTGTCTCGCGCATCAGCATGACGCCGCGGTCGGAAGTGGTCAGGTGCTCGGTGCCGTGGCGGGCGATCGGGCGCTGGCTGATCTGTGCTTCGTAGTCGCCGGGATAGCGCTGCATCTCCTCATAGGGCCGCCCGCCGTAATTGGTGCGCACCACCGGACCGGGATCGGTGATGTAGATGTTTTCCTCGCCCGGCTTCAGGCGGACGAGGGCGAATTCGGCCGTGTTCTCGTCGTCGATCGGCACCCGCCAGCGCGTGACCCAGGGCAGATAGACCACCTCGTCTGCGCCGTTGGGATAGCGCGCGGGGAAGACCGGGGTGCGTGGAATCTGCGCGATATTGGGAACGACATATTCGATCTGGCGCACCCAGACGTCCTCTCCGATGCGCCGCGTCTCCTGGCACAGCAGGCCCGCGGGGGTCTCGACGAAGTCGTATTCGCCGACCTCCTCCAGTTCCGTCACCGGCTTGCCGTCCTCGTTGAGGAACTGGTAGCCGCTGTGGCGCGCGTGCAGGAAAGGCTCGTGCACCGGGTCGACCACATTGTCCATGATCTGCAGCCAGTTGCAGGGCTTCACGCATTCGAAGCCGATCGGATTGCCCAGGCCCAACTCGTGGTCTGGCACTTCGAACGTGTCGAGCATGCGGAAGGGCGGCTCGGCTTCGGGCGGCCCCATGTAGGCGAAGATCAGGCCCTCGAATTCCCGCACCGGATAGGCGCCGTGGCACAGGCGGCCGGCCAGGCTTCGCCCCGATGGGTCGTTGGGGGTTTCGAGGATCGTGCCGTCCACGGCGAACAGCCATCCGTGATAGCAGCAGCGCACGCCTTCCTTTTCGAGCCGCCCGTATTCCAGGCTCGTGCCGCGGTGGCTGCAATGCTTGTGCAGCAGGCCGACGCGCCCCGACAGGTCGCGAAAGACCACCAGATCCTCGCCCAGGATGCGGATCGCCCGGGGCAGTTCGCCCAGATCCTGGGTCAGGGCGACCGGCTGCCAGAAGCGCCGCAGATATTCGCCCGCCGGAGTGCCCGGGCCGACATGGGTCAGCTCCGCGTCCTCGGCCGGAACCCGCGCGACCCGGTAACCGCCATAGGTCGATTTGAGGAAGGGCTGACGGTCGGTCATCCGGCTCTCTCCCGCGCCGCCGGCATCATGCGTCCATCACGAAAATACCTTCGATTTCCAAGGGAATGCCGCGCGGCAGTTCGGCGACGCCGACCGCGCTGCGGGCGTGCTGGCCCTTGTCCGGCCCCCAGAGTTCGAGAAACAGATCCGAGGCGCCGTCGATCACGGCGAAAGGGCTCTCGAAGCCCGGCGAGGCGTTGACCATGCCGAGCAGCTTGGCGATCCGCTCTATCCGGTCGAGATCGCCGATTTCGGCTTTGATCGCGGCCAGCATGAGCAGCCCGCAGGCTCGCGCCGCCGCGTAGCCCTCTTCGATGGAGACGTCCTTGTCGATCTTGCCCTGGGTCCGGATGCCGGGCAGGGCAGGCGGCGGATGGCCGGAGACGAAGAGCAGCCGATCGACCGCGACGCAGCCGCGCCGGTTGCCCTTGGGATAGGCGAAGGCCTCGGGCAGTTCGAGACCCATCTCCTTCAGTTTGGCTTCGATGCGTCCGGCCATGTTCGCCTCCTAAC
>JABIRQ010000478.1 GCA_018699755.1 Rhodospirillaceae bacterium
AGCCCTGGTCCGGAATGCCGTCTCTCCCCACACTGCCGCCACCGGGCGAGGGGGTGTCGAACCGCAAGCAGTCCTCCATCCCGGGGCCGAACCGGCGCGCCCCGAAGGTCGCGGTCCGGGCATCGGCCCTCCCGGTCCGGTTTCCGCGCCGGAGACGGTGCCGAAGCATCGCCGCCGAAGGGCACGCGCGTCTCCGAAAAGCCGCGAGCGCCGACCCCGAGCCGCGGGAACCCCGAAGGGAGCCAGCAGCCTCACCGGTCGCACCGCCTCCGAGGAGACGACAACGACCCGGCGAAGGGCCCGGACCCGGATTGACGGCGGTGCTTCGCGAGGAAACCCGGCCGCCGGGTCCCGGCGGCGCGCCCCGAGAGGTGTGCCGCCGTCCGAGCCGACCGGTCGACGAATCGCCCACCCGGCTCCGCGAAAGGCGACCGGCTTGCGCCGGACCGGCCTTCCACAAGGCGCGTCGTGGTCCGAGGACCCGGTTCGCGCCCTGGCGACGAAGCCCCGGCCGAAGCCGGCTTTTCGTCCCGGAACCTGGTTTCGGGCCGCCGCTCAACCGACCCGCAGGCCTGTCTCCCGTCGGTCCGCCACCGTGTTCCGGCGCTTTCGCGTTCCGGTATCAATGGTGAAGCAATCGGGTATTCGTACAATATAAAAATAGGAATCGGACGTCTTTTTCTGTGTATAAGAGTATTCCTTTCGCACAAAACTCGCACAAATAATCCACATGTTTATCCACAACTTGGCAGTGCACGCTGGATTATTGTTTTCGAATCTGGTGGATAGGCGGTTCGATGCTGCGCCGCGGGACGCTATGCTCGGGATGCGGCCCGTCGCCGGCGATGAATTTCCGGCCTTCTCTTCCGAACCGCATGCGCCGACCGCCGCCGGGCCGCGCCCGGTCCGGTTGACTTGCCGTCCGGCGGCGTCCTAAACAAATCGCGCAGCCGCAGGGTGGCCCCGGTGGCCCCGGTGGCGGGCATAGGAGACGACCATGGCAAGCGACGACCGTCCGCTTTCGCCCCATCTGCAGATCTACAAGCCGCAATTCACCTCGGTGCTTTCGATTCTGCACCGGCTCACGGGGCTGGCGCTTGCGGCCGGCACCCTGCTGCTGGTCTATTGGCTTATGGCGGGTGCGGCCGGACCGGACCGCTACGCCGTCGCCCAGGGCTTCATCGGCTCGTTCCTCGGCCGGCTGCTGCTGTTCGGCTGGTCCTTCGCGCTGTTCTATCACCTGCTCAACGGCATCCGACACCTGTTCTGGGACGCCGGCATGGGGTTCGAGCTCAAGACGGCCTATTTCTCCGGCTGGCTGGTGGTCACCGGCGCGGGCCTGGCCACGGTGGTGGCCTGGGTCGCGGCTTATGTCGTGATGGGGAGCCTCTGATGGCGGATAGCGGCGGATTGCGCTCGCCCCTCGCGCGGGCGAGGGGGCTTGGCTCGGCCCAGGACGGCACCGCCCATTGGTGGGCCCAGCGGGTGACGGCCGTGGCCCTGGTGCCGCTGACGATCTGGTTCGTCGCCTCGGTCGTCCTGCTGACCAACTGCACCTATGAGCGGTTTACCGCCTGGCTCGGCTCGCTCCTGCCGGCGACCCTGACGATCCTGCTGATCGTGGCGACCTTCCACCATGCCCAGCTCGGCCTCCAGGTCGTGATCGAGGACTATGTTCATCACGAGGGCGCGAAGCTCGCTGGGATCGTCCTGGTCAAGCTGGCGGCCTTCGCCCTCGGCGCGGCGGCGGTCGTCTCGGTCCTCAAAATTGCCTTCGGAGGGTGACCGCCCGATGACCCAGGCCTACGAGATCATCGATCACGAATACGACGTCGTCGTCGTCGGCGGCGGCGGCGCCGGCCTGCGCGCCACCTTCGGCATGGCCCAGAAGGGCCTGCGCACCGCCTGCCTCTCCAAGGTCTTTCCGACCCGCAGCCACACGGTCGCGGCGCAAGGCGGCATCAGCGCCTCCCTCGGCAACATGGGCGAGGACGACTGGCGCTGGCACATGTACGACACGGTCAAGGGTTCGGACTGGCTCGGCGACCAGGATGCCATCGAATACATGGTGCGCGAGGCGGTGCCCGCGATCATCGAGCTCGAGCATTACGGCGTGCCCTTCTCGCGCACGCCCGAGGGCAAGATCTACCAGCGGCCCTTCGGCGGCATGACTACGGAATACGGCAAGGGCACGGCCCAGCGCACCTGCGCCGCCGCCGACCGCACGGGCCACGCCATCCTGCACACCCTGTATCAGCAGGCCCTCAAGCACGATGCCGAGTTCTTCGTCGAATACGTCGCCATCGACCTGATCATGGATCCGGAGGACGGCTCCTGCCGCGGCGTCGTGGCCTGGAACCTGACCGACGGCACGATCCACCGCTTCCGCGGCAAGATGACGGTGATGGCGACCGGCGGCTACGGCCGGGCCTATTTCTCCTGCACTTCGGCCCATACCTGCACGGGCGACGGCAACGCCATGGTGCTGCGCGCCGGCCTCGGCCTGCAGGACATGGAGTTCATCCAGTTCCACCCGACCGGGATTTACGGCGCCGGCTGCCTCATCACCGAGGGCGCGCGGGGCGAGGGCGGTTACCTGACCAATTCCGAGGGCGAGCGCTTCATGGAGCGCTACGCCCCCAGCGCCAAGGACCTGGCCAGCCGCGACGTCGTCGCCCGCGCCATGACCATCGAGATCCGCGAGGGCCGTGGCGTCGGGCCCGAGAAGGACCACATCCACCTGCATCTGGAGCATCTGGACCCGAAGGTCCTGCACCAGCGCCTG
>JABIRQ010000201.1 GCA_018699755.1 Rhodospirillaceae bacterium
AAAGCCGGGCGATGACGAGATTTGCGGGAGGGCGGACCTGACCGGCCGAGGGTGGCCGCCGCGCTCAGAAATCGATGCAGCGGCCCTTGGCTTCCCAGTCGCCGTAGCGGGTGGGTTCCGGACCCGCCGGGCCGCCCTGCTCGTCCTTGGGCTTGGGGGCCGGATCGACAGCGGGTTGGGCCGCCGGTTCGGGCGCGGGCGGGGTTGCTTCGGCGGGGCGCGTCATGGGGCGGGCGACGAGGCGTTCGGTGAAACCTTTGATGCGTCGGCTCATGGCCCAGGGTATGACCCATGAATGGGGCGCTGCCAAGGCTTGAAGAGGCCGCGATTGGGGCCAATTTCTAGGACTGCCCCCAAGCGGTCCGAGCCGCCGGCTGCTATAGGTCTATCGACCCATTGGGGCCTATCGATCCGCGTATCGAAAGGACGAACGGCGTTGCCCTACTTCCGCACCGCCCTGCTGCTGGCCGCGTTGACGGCCCTGTTCCTGGCCGCCGGGCTGTTGCTCGGCGGCGAGGGCGGGATGGTCATCGCCCTGGTGATCGCCCTGGGCATGAACCTTTTCGCCTATTGGAATTCGGACAAGATGGTGTTGCGCATGTACGGCGCGCGCGAGGTCGACGCCGGCTCGGCCCCCGCGCTCCACGGCATCGTCGAGCGGCTGGCCCATGCGGCGGAGTTGCCCATGCCGCGCGTCCATGTCATCGAGAGCGATCAGCCCAACGCCTTCGCGACCGGGCGCAACCCGGAGCATGCGGCGGTGGCGATCACCACGGGCCTGCTGAACAGCCTGAGCCAGGAGGAAATCGCCGGGGTGATGGCCCATGAGCTGGCCCATGTGAAGAGCCGCGACACCCTGATCATGACGGTCACGGCGACGGTGGCGGGGGCGCTGGGCATGCTGGCGAATTTCGGCCTGTTCTTCGGCCGCGGGCGCAACAACCCGCTGGGCATCGTCGGCGTGCTGGCGGTCGCCATCCTCTCTCCCCTGGCCGCTATGCTGGTGCAGACGGCGATCTCCCGCACACGGGAATTCGAGGCCGACCGGGTCGGCGCGGAGGTCTGCGGCAAGCCCCTGTGGCTGGCCGACGCCCTGGGCAAGCTCGACGCGGTGGCCCATCGGATCGACAACCACCAGGCCGAGGCCAATCCGGCGACCGCCCATCTGTTCATCGTCAACCCGCTGCATGTCCGCAAGCTGGGCGGCCTGTTCTCGACCCATCCCCCGACGGAGGAGCGCATCCGCCGGCTGCGCGACATGGCCGGGGTCGCGGGGCCCTGGGGATGACTGCAGGGGACAGGAGCGCGCGCGCAACGGCCCGGCCCCGCAAGGCTTCCAAGCCCCAAGGCGCCAAACCGGGCGGCGCACGGATGGTCGCCCGCGACCTGCTGATCGCGATCCTGGAGCGGGGCCGCTTTCTCGACGAGGCGATGGCCGCCAACGGCGAATTCGCTGCCCTGTCGGCGCGCGACCGGGGCTTCGCCCGGCTGATCGCCGTCACCGTGCTGCGCCGCCTGGGCCAGATCGACGCGCTGCTGGCCCATTGCATCGCCCGGCCCCTGCCGCGCAAGGAGGAAGAGGCCCGCGCCGCCCTGCGCATGGGCGCAGCACAATTGCTGTTCCTCGACACGCCGGCCCATGCCGCGGTGGGCGAGACGGTGGCGACCGTCCCGCCGCATGTGCGCGGCCTGGTCAACGCGGTGCTGCGCCGCCTGGGACGAGAAGGCGCCGAGGGGATCGCGGGGCAGGACGCCGCGCGCCTGAACTGCCCCGACTGGCTGTGGCAAAGCTGGACGGCGGCCTATGACGAAGCGGGTGCGCGGGCGATTGCCGAGGCCCATCTGGCCGAACCGCCCCTGGACCTGACCTTGCGCGATCCGGCAACGGCGGCGGATTGGGCGACCCGGCTGGGCGGCCAAGCGCTACCCGGCGGCACCCTGCGCCTGACCGGCGCGGGGGCGGTGCCCGAACTGGCCGGCTTCGCGGAAGGCGCCTGGTGGATCCAGGATCGGGCCGCGACCCTGCCCGCGCGCCTGCTGGGCGGTGTCGCGGGCCAGCGGATCGTGGACCTGTGCGCCGCGCCAGGGGGCAAGACCCTGCAGCTCGCCGCCGCCGGGGCGCGGGTCATGGCCGTCGAAGCCTCGGAACAGCGGCTCCAACGAGTGACGGAGAACCTGGCGCGCACCGGCCTTCAGGCCGAGACCGTCGCCGCCGACGGCCGGGTCTGGCGGCCGGACACGCCGGTCGATGCGGTCCTGCTCGACGCGCCCTGCAGCGGCACGGGCGCGATCCGCCGCCATCCGGACATCCAGCGCATCAAGGGGCCGGAGGATCCGGTCCGCATGGCCGCGGTGCAGGACGCCCTGCTCGATGCGGCGATCCAAATGGTCCGGCCCGGCGGGCGAATCGTCTTCTGCACCTGCTCGCTCCAACCCGAGGAGGGGCCGGACCGAATCGCCGCCCTGCTCGCCCGCGGCGCGCCCGTGCGGCGCATTCCCATCGCAGCGGGCGAACTGCCCGGCCTGGCCGAGGCCGCGACGGCGGAGGGCGATCTCCGCACCCTGCCCGGCATGGCGGCGGCCGAGGGCGGGCTCGACGGCTTCTACGCCGTCCGGCTCGAACGGCTCTGACTGGGCGTTGGGATTGGAGCGTTGCGCCAATCATCCTTCGAGACGCGCGCTGTGCGCGCTCCTCAGGGTGAGGAAAAAACGATGCACGCTGCCGCGCATCTCAGGACGAGGAAAAATATTGCCTCGCCTCGCGACGCCGACGGCGACGCTTGTGAGCCGGTTTCGGGCCTGATAGGAGAGGGTCATGCAGCAGCCGGTGCGCATCGCCCCCTCCATCCTTTCGGCCGATTTCGCACGGCTGGGCGAGGAGGTGCGCGCGATCTCGGACGCGGGCGCGGACTATATCCATGTCGACGTGATGGACGGGCATTTCGTGCCCAACATCACCATCGGGCCCGCGGTCGTGAAGGCGCTGCGCCCCCATAGCGACAAGCCCTTCGACGTGCACCTGATGATCTCGCCCGCCGATCCCTATATCGAAGCCTTCGCCGAGGCCGGGGCCGATATCCTGACCATCCATCCCGAGGCCGGACCGCATCCGCACCGCACCGTCCAGCTGATCAAGTCCCTGGGCAAGCGGGCCGGAATCTCCCTCAATCCCGCGACCCCGGTCGCGGTGGTCGAGCATCTGCTGGAGGATATCGACCTGGTGCTGGTGATGACCGTCAATCCGGGCTTCGGCGGTCAGGCCTTCATCGCTTCGCAGATCGCCAAGATCGCCGCCCTGCGCGCCCGCATCGACCGGATCACCGAAGGCTCAGACCGGCGCATCGACCTGGAGGTCGATGGCGGCGTGAACGTGGAGACGGCGCGTCTGGCGATTGAGGCCGGAGCGGACGTCCTGGTCGCCGGCACGGCGAGCTTCACGGGCGGGCCGGACGCCTATGGGACCAACATTTCGCGCCTGCGCGGGGAATGACGGCCGCGCCGACCCGCGTCCTCGCCCGCCTGCTGCGCCCCCTCGCCGGCCTCTATTTTCGCTCGCCCCTCTATGCCCTGAGCCTG
>JABIRQ010000421.1 GCA_018699755.1 Rhodospirillaceae bacterium
AAGACGGCGCCGCGCTCGGCCAAACGGTCGTGCAGGGAAGAGCGGCGGACGCCGCGCGCCGTCGCGGGCTGGCGGAAGGGCCAGTGATGGTCGTAGAGCACGCCCAGGATCTCGACCGTGCGGTCGTGGAGATAGCGCTTGTTGGTCTGGAAGGGGAAGACCCGGCGGATATCGACATCCCACAGGTCCATGGTCGGCTCGCCCGCGACCATCCACTCGGCGACTGCCTTGCCCGCGCCCGCGCCCGCGCCGATGCCGACCGAGTTGAAGCCGGCCAGGACATAGTAGTTCCGGAGCTGCGGCGCTTCGCCCAGCATGTATCGGTTGTCCGGCGTGAAGCTTTCCGGGCCGACGAAGAGCTGCCGGATCTCGGCGGTTTCCAGGACCGGCACCCGCTCCAGCGCGAAGTTCAGCAGGGATTCGAAATGGTCCCAGTCCTCGGGCAGGGCGTCGAACTCGAAATCCTCGGGGATGCCGTCCATGCCCCAGGGCTTGGCCGTCTGCTCGAAGCCGCCGATCAAAAGCTTGCCCGCGTCTTCCTTGTAGTAGGTGCGCCCGTCGTAGTCGCGCAGGCTCGGCGTCATGGGGACCAGTCCGGCCATGGGCTGGGTGACGATGTAGAAATGCTCGGCCGCGTGCAGCGGCACGGGCACGCCGACCGCTTCGCCCAGCTCGCGGCCCCACATGCCGCCGCAATTGACGGCGTAGTCGCAGGCGATCTCGCCCCGGTCGGTCGAAACGCCGGTGACCGCGCCGCCCTTGGTGTGGACGGCCGTGACCTTGACGTTCTCGAAGACCTTCGCGCCGCTCATGCGCGCTCCTTTGGCCAGGGCGGCGCATGTGTCGGTCGGGTTGGTCTGGCCGTCGCCCGGAATCCAGATCGCGCCGACCAGATCCTCGGTGCGCATCAGGGGCCATTTCCCGCCGGCTTCCTCGGACGAGATCACGTCGACCTCGACGCCGAAGCATTTGCCCATGCCGGCCTGACGGCGGAATTCCTCCATCCGCGCCTCTGTGCGCGCGACGGCGACGCTGCCGCGCCGCGTATAGCCGGTCGCCTGGCCGGTCTCGGCCTCCAGCTTCTCGTAGAGCTCGGTGCCGTAGCAGGCGAGGCGGGTCAGGTTGTGGGTCGCGCGGATCTGGCCGACCAGCCCGGCGGCGTGCCAGGTCGTGCCCGAGGAAAGCTGCTTGCGCTCCAGCACCACGACATCGGTCCAGCCGAGCTTGGTCAGGTGATAGGCGACCGAACAGCCGGCGATGCCGCCGCCGATGACGACGACCTGGGCCTGGGTCGGAAACGTGTCGGCCATCGCTGTCCCCTCCGCGCGGTGCACCCGGACTCCCGTAGCATCGCCGCGCCGGAAGGCGCAACCGCGCGCGAGACAGGCCTGGGCTGGCAGGCTGTTGAAATAAGGAGCGTTGTGCCAACCATCCTTCGAGACGCGCGCCTCGCACGCTCCTCAGGATGAGGAAAAACGATACTTAAGCCTCACCCTGAGGAGGCCCGTAGGGCCGTCTCGAAGGGTCTGTTTGCCTTCTTCGACACCCTGTTAGGCCCCGTTGTCCCGCTACGGCCGCGCCGCTACCATGCCGGCCGAAATGCCGCCGCGCCGCGGCGCATCCATGCAGGGGGAGAACACCATGGCAGGCAAGAAGGTCGCGTTTCTGGGGCTCGGCGTGATGGGATATCCGATGGCGGGCCATCTGGCCGCCGCCGGCCATGACGTGGTGGTCTACAACCGCTCGAAGACCAAGGCGACGTCCTGGGCCAAGAAGCACAAGGGCAGGGCGGCGGCGACCCCGGCGGCGGCGGCCAAGGACCGCGACATCGTGTTCTGCTGCGTCGGCAACGACGACGACGTGCGTTCGGTCGTCTACGGCAAGGACGGCGCCTTCGCCGGCATGAAGAAGGGCGCGGTCTTCGTCGACCACACCACGGCCTCGGCCGATCTGGCGCGCGAGTTGGAGGCGGAGGCCAAGAAGGCGGGACTCGGCTTCGTCGATGCGCCGGTTTCGGGCGGCGAGGCGGGCGCGATCAACGGCCAGCTCACCGTCATGTGCGGCGGGCAGAAGGCGGCCTTCGCCAAGACCAAGCCGGTGATGGATTGCTACGGCAAGGCGGTCACCCTGATGGGCCCGGCCGGCTCCGGCCAGCTTACCAAGATGGTCAACCAGATATGCATCGCCGGGGTCGTCCAGGGCCTGGCCGAGGGCCTCAACTTCGGCATGCGCGCCGGGCTCGACTGCGATCTCGTGCTCGAGGTGATCGGCAAGGGCGCGGCCCAGTCCTGGCAGATGGACAACCGGGGCAAGACGATGATCCGCGACAAGTTCGATTTCGGCTTCGCGGTCGACTGGATGCGCAAGGATCTCGGTATCTGCCTGGCCGAGGCCAACGGCAACGGCGCGCTGCTGCCCATGACCGCCCAGGTCGACCAGTTCTATCACCAGGTCCAGGGCCGGGGCGGCAAACGCTGGGACACGTCGAGCCTGATCCACCTGCTGGCCCATTCGGGCGAGCCCGCGAAGAAGAAGCCGACGCGCCGGGCAAAGAAGAAGTAGGGACGGGAACCTTCCCTCAATCCGCTAGGGCAACTCCGTCGAGCAGCCCCGCGGGAACTGCGTTCCGACCTTCGCGCAGCGTCCGGTAACGCCCTGGCGTGATGCCGTAGGCGGCCTTGAAACTGCGGGTCATATGGGCCTGGTCCGAAAAGCCTGTCTCGGCGGCGACGGCGGCAAGCGTCCCGGCGCCCTGGCCCAATTCGTTCCGCGCCCGGTCGAGCCTGCGCATCAAGGCGTAGCGATAGGGGCTGGTGCCGCAGGCTGCCCGGAACTGCCGCGCCAGCGCGTAGCGGTCGAGACCCGTGGCCGCCTCCAACTCCTCCGAGCGCACGGTTCGAGCGCATTCGGCATCGAGAAAATCCCTGGCG
Organism: Rhodospirillaceae bacterium; assembly: GCA_018699755.1. GTDB lineage: Bacteria > Pseudomonadota > Alphaproteobacteria > CADEGL01 > CADEGL01 > JABIRQ01. The sequence goes on from JABIRQ010000421.1 coordinate 2,931, forward strand.
CGGGCGAGTGCGGCGGTGTCCAGCCGTGCGGGCCGCCGGTCGGCAAGAGCCCGGGACGACGGTTCGCCGCGCAAGAGAGCTTCGGCGAGGGCGGTTATCAGCACATCGACGGCCAGCGGCGCTGACGCCATTTGCATCGCGGCTCGCAGGGTTGCCGCCAGCGAGGCATCGCGGGCGACGGGTTCGGGTACGAAGGGCAGCGGACGGGGCCGCCCCGTGATGGCTTCGACAGCGGCGGCAATCAGGCTGGGTCGGACATAGACGATGGCGTAGCCGAAGCCGCGCGCGTCGCCGGCGCGACCGTCATGCAACTCGTCCGGATGCAGAATCACGACCTCGCCGGGCATGCTGATGCACGCCGCGCCGCGATAATCGAAGCCCTGGACCCCGTGTTCCGTCACCCCGATGGCGTAGGTGTCGTGGCGGTGCGGCGCGAAGGCCCGGCCGCCGAAACGGGCGGTCAGGATCTCGATTCCCTCGGCCGGGCGGGCGCTTCGAATCCAATCCCTGCTGGGCGCGTTGCGCATGATCGTTCAAGACCCTCCGTGGCCCGGCTGCCTAGATTGGCGGGTGTTGCTGGGCAGAAGTATGAGGGCTGCGGATGAGCGTTGACCAGATGGTTGGCCTTTCTCGTGTTTTCCTTCGTCGCGGCGATCACCCCGGGGCCGAGCAACGTGATTCTGACGGCGGCGGGCGCACGGGCCGGGATTTGGCGAGGTCTGCCTTGCTTGATGGGCGTCTCGCTCGGCATGGGCCTGATGATGTTCCTGGTCGCCTACGGCCTGGGCCAGTTCGTGCTGGACAACCCGGATATCCTGCGTGTCCTGCAATGGTGCGGGGCGGCTTTCCTGCTCTGGTTGGCCTGGCGGATCGCCACGGCCAGCAGCGGCGGTCCGGCGGTGGAGGAGGGGCCGCCGGTCGGCTTTCTCGGTGCGGCCGGCTTCCAGTGGATCAACCCCAAGTCCTGGACCGTGACAGCCGGCGCCGTCGGCGCCTATCTGCAGGGCGATGCGGGCGGCGCCTTCGCCCAGGCCCTGGGTTTTGGCCTGTTGTTCGTGGTCGCGGCCGTGCCGAGCGGATTTCTGTGGCTGGCCTTCGGGGCCGGCATGAAGCGCATCCTGGCGAGCGAACGGTCCCAGCGGGTCTTCTCGATCGCGATGGGCGTGCTTCTGGCGGCTTCGGTGGTGACGATTCTGGCCTAGTCCGAGGCTTCGGCCGCGCGCTCTTCTTCCTTCGCCCGATCCCAGAGGGCGTCGAGTTCGTCGAGGGTCATCGCGCCGGGGTCCCGGCCGGATTCGCGGCACAGGGCTTCGATGCGGCGGAAGCGGCGCTCGAACTTGGCGTTGGTGCCGCGCAGGGCGCTTTCGGGGTCCAGACGAAGGTGGCGGGCCAGGTTGACGGCGACGAACAGGATGTCGCCCAGTTCGTCCTCGAGCCTGTGTTTTCCGCCGCCGGTTTCCATCTCATAGCGCAGTTCGGCGATCTCTTCCTCGATCTTCGCCAGAATCGGCGCGGCCTCGGCCCAGTCGAAGCCGATCCGCGAGGCGCGTTTCTGCAATTTTTCGGCGCGCAGAAGGGCGGGGAGGGCGAGGGGCACGTCGTCGAGCACGCTCTCCGGTTCGCCGCCCGCTTTCTCGGCGCGCTCGGCCGCCTTCACATCCTCCCAGGCGATCCGCTGGGCCGCTTCGGTCTCGACCGTTTCGTCGCCGAAGACGTGGGGGCCGAAAACGTGGGGATGGCGGCGCACCATCTTGTCCGAGATGGCGCCGGCGACATCCTCGAAGGCGAACAGCCCGGCTTCCTCGGCCATGCGCGCATGGAAAACGACCTGCAGCAGGAGATCGCCCAACTCGTCGCGCAGGTCGGCCGTGTCGCCGCGCTGGATCGCGTCGGCGACCTCGTAGGCTTCCTCGATCGTATAGGGCGCGATCGTCTCGAAGGTCTGTTCGATGTCCCAGGGGCAACCGCCCTCGGGGTCTCGCAGCCGCGCCATGATCTCGATGAGCCGTTGGATATTGGGAAGCGCCTGGGTCATGGGCGGCACATTACCCGACGGCACCGACGGTGGGGAGGGCGCGGCCTGCCCACCGCCTCGGACATCCGCCAATATCAATGTAGCGCATAATGTATATTATGGAAAATATAAACAGCATATTTATCAGATCCCTAGCGGCTTTCGGCCAGATGCGGTACCAATCTGGAAATATTCGCCCGATCCCGCCACGGCCATTGCCTATACTCACTTCGAGGATAAACTCTTGCCAGATTGTGCTTCA
>JABIRQ010000480.1 GCA_018699755.1 Rhodospirillaceae bacterium
CGCCCTGGCCCTGCTGCTTTCCGCGGCGGACAGCGAGGCGGCCGGCGATCTGGTGCGCGAGGCGATCGGCCCTCTGCTCGAATACGACGCGGGCCATGGCGGGACTCTCGCCCCTACCCTGCGCGCCTATTGCCGCCATGGCGGCCGGCCCCAGGCGACGGCGGACGAGCTGGGTATCCATGTCACGACCCTGCGCTACCGCCTGGGGCGGGTGCGCGAGCTGTTCGCCCTGAACCCGGACGATCCGGATACCCGCTTCGCGCTCGATCTGGCCCTGCGCCTGCACCGGCTGGGCGGGGCCGAAGCCTGATCGATTTTTACTAGGAAAAGCAGGAATTCAAATCACTATTCTTCTCGTAAACATAGGAAGAAATTCCAGTCGATTTGGGCCAGCATGCGGCTGTGGCGGCCGTCGGCGTCGCCGCGGCGCGGTCGGCCGCGCCGGGCGTGGGGTCCGGCCAGTCGGTCCATAAGCCAGTCGGTCCATAAGCCAGCCGATCCATAAGCCAGCCGATCCATAAAAGGGAGCCACGGCCATGAAATTCGCCCTTTCACTCAACATGGAGCGGTTGACGCCCAGCGAGGACATGCGCGACGTGATCCAGCATGCCCTGACCATGGTGCAGATCGCCGAGGACGGCGGCTTCCATTCCGCCTGGTCGGCCGAGCATCACACGATCGAACTGACCATCGGGCCCAACCCCCTTTCCCTGCTGATCCATTGGGGCCAATACGCCAAGAAGATCCGCCTGGGCACGGCGATCCTGGTGGCGCCCTACTGGCATCCGATCCGGGCGGCGGGGGAGGCGGCGTTGACCGACCTCTATATCGACGGACGGCTCGAATTCGGCATCGGCCGCGGCGCCTTCCAGTGGGAGTTCGACCGCCTTGCGGGCGGCATGCCCCAGGAGGAGGGCGGCGCCCAGATGCGCGAGATGCTGCCCGCGATCCTGGAGCTGTGGAAGGGCGACTACACCCACAATGGCGATATCTGGCAGTTCCCCAAGGCGACCTCGGTGCCCAAGCCGCTGCAGCAGCCCCATCCGCCGGTCTGGGTCGCGGCGCGCGATCCGGCCAGTTTCGACTTTTCGATGAAGATGGGCGCTGACATCATGTCGACCCCGCTCTCACGCCCCTTCTCGGAGGTCGAGACCTACGCCGAGCGTCTGGCGACGGCGGTGCAAGAGAATCCGGGCGTGCCGCGGCCGCGCTGGTGCGTGCTGCGCCGGGCCTTCGTCCACGAGACCGAGGATCGCGCCGATGTGCCGGTGAATGCGTCGATCGATTACGGCCGGCGCTTCGAGAACATGTTCGGCACCGGCGGCACGGTCGACAACGGCTTCCCGGAGCTGATCCCGCTCGACAAGGTGCGCGACGGCAAGAACTACGACCCGGCCGTGATCCGCGACGCGATGATCTTCGGAACACCGGATCAAGTGATCGAAAAGTGTGAACTGTATGAGGATGTTGGCGTCGATATCTTAATGTTGGGTGTGAACTTCGGTCTGGACCCGGCCGACGAGCGTAAGTCCTTGGAACTGTTCATCAAGGAGGTCGCGCCACATTTCGCCAAGCGCGAAGCCGAGAAATCCAAGGCCGCGCAATAGGCCGAGCCGGGCGGGAGGGGATATGAGCGGCGAGGATCGCTTCTTCGAAAAGGACGGGGACCTGACCCTGCGCTACCGCATTGCGGGCGAGGGGCCGCCGGTCACCCTCAATCACGGGGTCGGCTCGGACCTCGAAAGCTGGGACGAGGTGGTTCCGGTCCTCAGCCCGCATTTCACGGTGCTGCGCTACGACATGCGCGGGCATGGCGGGTCGACCAAGGTGCGCGCGCCGTTCAAGATCGACGCCTTCGTGGACGACTACCGCGCCCTGCTCGGCCATGCCGGCTTCGCGACCACCCATTTCGTCGGCTTTTCCCTGGGCGGATTGGTCGCCCAGGCGGTCGCCCTGGCGATGCCCGAGCGGATCGAGAAGCTGGCCATCGTCGCGTCGGTCTCCGGGCGCACCCCGGAGGAGCACAAGACCGTGCGCGAGCGCGCCGACAACCTGGCCACGGGCAACAAGGTCGGGCACGCGGCCAAGGCGGCGGCGGAGCGGTGGTTCACGGACGAGTTCATCGCCAAGCACCCGGAGATCGTGGCCGAACGGGTGCGCAAGGCCGAATCCATGGATCCCCAGTGCTACGGCTATTCCTACGACGTCTTCGCGTCGAACGACTTCGTCGACGAATTGCCGAAGATCCGGGCCGAAACCCTGGTCGCGACGGGCGAGCAGGATCCGACCGGCACGGTCCGCATGGCACACCTGATGGCCGAGCGGATTCCCAACGCGCGCTCTCACATCTTCCCGCGCTACCGTCACAGCCTGCTGGGCGAGGCCCCGCGCGAGGTCGCCGGGGTGCTGCTCGATTTTCTCAAGGGCTAGGCCCGGCCTGCGCGCCGTGGTCGTTTACTCGGTTATGATCGGAGAACGGAACGGAATCGCGGCGATTGCGCCGTAATTTCAAGGATCTGCGAGTCCGGATTCGAGTTCTGCGCGAATCGAAAAGAACATTTGACGAACAAGAACAAAGCAAGTACTCTCCGCCCAGGCTTGAATAACGAAGCGCCTTCCGGGTCCGATTGCGCGGCCCCGCGGCAGATGGGATAAGAGGAGAGTTCCGATGGCTGAGACGGCATTGCGCGTGGTGGGCGAGGACATGGACAAACAGAAGGCGCTGGACGCCGCCTTGGGTCAGATCGAGCGGGCCTTCGGCAAGGGTTCGATCATGAAGCTGGGTGCGGATCAGGCGATCGAGATCGAATCGATCTCCACCGGCTCGCTCGGGCTCGACATCGCCCTCGGCATAGGCGGGCTGCCCAAGGGCCGCGTCGTCGAGATCTACGGCCCGGAAAGCTCGGGCAAGACGACCCTGGCCCTCCATGTCGTGGCCGAGGCCCAGAAGAAGGGCGGCATCTGCGCCTTCGTCGATGCCGAGCACGCCCTGGACCCGGCCTATGCCCGCAAGCTCGGGGTCAAGCTCGATGATCTGCTGGTCAGTCAGCCGGACACAGGCGAACAGGCTCTGGAAATAGCAGATACCCTGGTGCGTTCCGGTGCCGTGGATGTATTGGTGATCGATTCTGTTGCCGCACTGGTGCCCCGGGCCGAACTGGAAGGCGAAATGGGTGATACCCATGTGGGCCTGCAGGCCCGCCTGATGAGCCAGGCTCTGCGCAAACTGACCGGTTCGGTGTCCAAGTCTAACTGTATGGTGATCTTCATCAACC
>JABIRQ010000458.1 GCA_018699755.1 Rhodospirillaceae bacterium
CGCCTGCGGCGGTCCACCCTCTCCCTATGGGAGAGGGTTCGATGGGGTCAACAAGGCTCCCTCTCCCATAGGGAGAGGGAGGGGCCCGTCGCGCAGCGATGGGAGGGTGAGGGGCAAGGTCTTGCCGAGCAATCGCCGCACCACTGGTGCGGGCACGTTTTTCCGCTATCATCCGGGGCTTCCTCGCGTCGCTGCACTCTCGGCCGAGGGGTTCGTCCGGCGCCCGTCCCTGGCGCCCCGGACCCGATTCTCGACGGGAGGATTCCGCCATGACCGATCATATTGCCCGGGGCGTCGCCCTTCTTGCCCTTGTCGGCACCGCGATCTTGCTGCTGGCCGCGCCTGCCGACCCGGCGGGGCGGGCGATCGCCGAGGCGGCGGCCCTGACCCTGTTCACGGTGACCTTCTGGGCGACCGGCGTGCTGCCCAATCATGTCACGGCGCTCGGCTTCTTCCTGATCGCGATCCTGTTTACGGCCGTGCCCGCGGCGGTCGTCTTCGCCGGCTTCGAATCGACGGCCTTCTGGCTGGTCTTCGGCGGGCTCGCCATCGGCATCGCGGTCCAGCGCACCGGCCTCGGCGGGCGGCTGGCCCGCGCCATGGTCGGCGTCTTCGGCACCGCCTATTGGCGGGTCATCGCCGGGCTCGTCGCGGGGGGCATCGCCCTGGCCTTCGCCGCCACGACCGGCTGGGGCTGGAGCCCGGCGGGCGCGGCCGGGCCGGCATGGTCCTGGCCATGTGCCTGGGCACCTTCATGCCGGCGGCCGGCATCCTGCCCTCGAACCTGGCCAATATGGTGCTGATGGGCGCGGCGGAGACGGTGCACGGCGTCACCATCACCTATTTCCAGTATCTCGCCCTGCATTTCCCGATCCTCGGGCTGCTCAAGGCGGTCTTCATCGTGATCCTGACCGTGCGCCTGTTCGGCGAGGAGACGCGCCCGGTGGCGGAAGAGGCGGCGGCGCGCCAGCCGCTCAGCCGGGACGAGAAGGTGCTGGCCGCCATTCTGGCGGTCGCCCTGGCCTTCTGGGCGACCGATTTCCTGCACCATATCTCGCCCGCCTGGATTGCCCTGGCCGCCGGCTTCGTTTGTCTGCTGCCGGGGGTGCGGCTTGTGCCGCCCAAGGCCTTCGAGGAGGGCATGCATGTCGGCCCTCTGGTCTATGTTGGCGGCATATTGGGGATTGCTGCCGTGGTCGCCGAATCGGGCCTGGGCACGATCCTCGCCCAATGGGTGATCGATGCGGGCGCGCTGGCGCCCGACGCCCCGGTGCGCAACTACGCCAGCCTGTTCGGCCTCTCCACCCTGGTCGGCATGGCGGCGACGATCGGCGGCGTGCCGGCGATCATGACGCCTCTGGCGGGAGAAATGGCGCGGGCCGCCGAATTGCCCCTCGTCACCGTGCTGATGACCCAGGTGCTGGGTTTTTCCACCATCGTCCTGCCCTATCAGCTGCCGCCCCTGGTGGTCGGCATGCAGCTCGGCGGCGTTTCCATGCGCGAGGGCGCGCGCCTGACCCTGCCGCTGGCAGTCGTGACCCTGCTTCTCGTCCTGCCGGCCAACTATTTCTGGTGGCGCGCCCTGGGTTATCTATGAGGGAGTTATCTATGAGGGGCTGTCTGTGAGGCAGGGTCGGTGGCGACGGCTCGGACCGTCCGGTAGGATGGCCCGGTTCCTGGCGGAGCCGTCGGCAAGGGCGGTATGACGGTTCATCTCATCAAACTCAGCGTCGGCAGCGAGAACTTCGAGTCGATGAAGACCTATCAGGCGCGGCGCATCGAGGCGGCGCGCGAGGCCGGCCTGCCACCCTGGTCCAGCCACCACACACGGGCGATGCCCCGGCGCCGGGACGAGGTGCTGGACGGCGGCTCGATCTATTGGGTGGTCAAGGGCGTGCTGCTGTGCCGCAACCCGATTCGCGACTTGGTCCGTAAGGTCGACGCGGACGAGCGGCCCTTTTGCGCAATCCAATACGGACCGGAACTGATCCGCGTCGTGCCGCGCGCCCATCGGCCGTTCCAGGGGTGGCGCTATCTCGATCCGGAAGACGCGCCGCCGGATCTGGGCGAAGCCGAGCGCCAGGGCGAACCGCCGCCCGAGATGGCGGCCGAATTGCGCGCTCTGGGCCTGATCTGAGGGGCGTGCGGCCTCGCATCCGGCGTCCGAGGGTGCCGGTTGGCGCTGGCTATGGTGGCGGCTAGAGTGCGGTCCCGTCGTGACCTTCCGGAGGAGACCCAGGTGCAGAAGCCGCCGTCGATGATCTTCGACACGCCGCCCGCGGACCAGGGGCCCTTGCGCTCGGCGTTGACGGAGCTTTATCGCGCGGATGAAAACCGGGTTGTCGGCGATCTCGTGGAACTGGCCTCCCTCGATACCCAGGCGCGCAGCCGGGTCGAGGCCAAGGCGCGGGCGCTGACCGAGGTGCTGCGCCGGAACCGCCCGAAGGAAGGCGGCATCGAATCCTTCATGAGCGAATACCAGCTTTCCACCCAGGAAGGCGTGGTGTTGATGTGTCTGGCCGAGGCGCTGCTGCGGATTCCCGACGCGGAGACCGCCGACCGCCTGATCCGCGACAAGATCACGGCGGCCGATTGGGAGAGCCATCTGGGGCATAGCGAATCGATCTTCGTGAACGCCTCGACCTGGGCTCTGATGCTGACCGGCCGGGTAATCCGCCTGAACGACTACGAGGGCGAAAGCGTGGGCAAGGTCCTCCGCCGCCTGGTGGCGCAAAGCGGGGAGCCGGTGATCCGCCAGGCGGTGCGCCAGGCCATGCGCATCCTGGGCCGCCAGTTCGTCATGGGGCGGACCATCGACGAGGCGCTGGACCGGGCCAAGGCCGATATCGTCAAGGGCTACCGCCACTCCTTCGACATGCTGGGGGAGGGGGCCCACACGGCGGCCGATGCCCAGCGTTATTTCGAGGCCTACGAGAAGGCCATCGGTCGGATCGGCGCCAGTGCCGGGCCCGGCGACGTTCATGCCCGTGCCAGCATCTCGGTCAAGCTTTCCGCGCTGCATCCGCGCTACGAGTACGCCCAGGAGGAGCGGTGCGTGCCCGAGCTTGCGGCGCGCCTGACCGCATTGAGCGCCCGCGCCAAGGCGGTCGGCATCGGCCTGACCGTGGATGCGGAAGAGGCGAACCGCCTGGACATGTCGCTCGACATCATCGAGCGCGCCTCGGGCGATCCTTCGCTCAAGGATTGGGATGGGCTGGGCCTCGCCGTCCAGGCCTACCAGAAACGCTGCACCGCACTGATCGACTGGGTCGCCGATCTGGGCCGGCGCCACGGCCGGCGCCTCAATGTGCGGCTGGTCAAGGGCGCCTATTGGGACACCGAGATCAAGCTGGCGCAGCTCGAAGGTCTCGACGGCTATCCTGTCTTCACGCGGAAGGCTTCGACCGACGTCTCCTATGTCGCCTGCGCCAAGCGCATGTTCGCGTCCCCCGAGGCGATCTATCCCCAATTCGCGACCCATAACGCGGTGACCTTGGCGACGGTCCAGGAAATCGCCGGCAACAACCGCGCCTTCGAATTCCAACGGCTGCACGGCATGGGCGAATCGCTCTACGACCAGGTCGTCTCGCCGGGCGCGGGCGGCCTGCCGTGCCGCATATACGCGCCGACGGGCAGCCACGAGGACCTGCTGCCTTATCTGGTGCGGCGCCTGCTCGAGAACGGGGCCAACACATCCTTCGTGAACCGCATCGTGGACGACAATATGCCGCTCGACTCGCTGCTCGACGATCCGGTCGAGACCGTGCGCGGCCTGCCGTCCAAACCCCATCCGCGCATTCCCCTGCCGGTCGACCTGTTCGGGGTCGAGCGGCACAACGCCAAGGGCATCGATCTGTCGGACCGGGCCCAACTCGTCCCGCTGGGCGGGGCCATGGACAAGGCGGCGCAGGGCCCATGGAGCGCGTCACCCTTGGTCTCCGGGCGTGCGCCCGGCAAGGGCGGCGAGATGGTCTTCGACCCCTCCGACCGACGCCGGGCCATCGGCACCGTGCAGGAAGCAACGGAGATGGATGTCGAGGCGGCCTTGACCGCAGCGGCCGCGGCGGCGCCGCGTTGGGACGCCACGCCGGCGGGCGAACGCGCGGCTTGCCTGGAGCGCATGGCCGACCTGATGGAGGCCCATACGGCGGAGCTGATGGCGCTGTGCACGCGCGAGGCCGGCAAGTCGATACGCGACGGCATCGCCGAGGTGCGCGAGGCGGTCGATTTCTGCCGCTATTACGCGGTGCGCGCCCGCGCCGATTTCGCCGCGCCTCAGATCCTTCCCGGGCCGACTGGAGAGCATAACCAGATCGCCCTGCACGGCCGCGGCGTCTTCGCCTGCATCAGCCCGTGGAACTTCCCGCTCGCCATCTATTGCGGGCAGATCACGGCGGCCCTGGCCGCCGGCAACGCGGTGATCTCGAAACCGGCGGAGCAGACGCCCCTGATCGCCCATCGGGCGGTCCGGCTGCTGCACGAAGCGGGAGTGCCCAAAGACGTCGTCCAGCTGCTGCCCGGACGGGGCGAGACGGTGGGCGCCAAGCTGGTCGCCGATCCGCGCATCGCCGGCGTCGCCTTCACCGGCTCGACCGAGACGGCGCGGTTGATCAACCGCGCCCTGGCCGCGCGCGACGGGCCGATCGTGCCGCTGATCGCCGAGACCGGCGGCCAGAACGCCATGATCGTCGATTCCTCGGCCTTGCCCGAGCAGGTCGTGCAGGATGCCGTCGTTTCGTCCTTCCAGAGCGCGGGCCAGCGCTGTTCGGCCCTGCGGGTCATGTTCGTGCAGGAAGACGTGGCGGACCGGGTCATCACCATGCTCAAGGGGGCGATGGACGAACTGGTCGTCGGCGATCCGGGCCTGTTGCGCACCGATGTCGGGCCGGTCATCGACGACGACGCCCGCGCCTTGCTCGACGCCCATGTCGAACGGATGACGCGCGAGGCGAAGTTGCTTCACCGTGCGCCCCTGTCGGCGGAGGCAGAGCACGGCACCTTCGTGGCGCCGACGGCCTTCGAGATCGATTCTCTGGACCGCCTGGAGCGCGAGGTCTTCGGCCCCATCCTCCATGTCGTGCGCTTCCGCGCCGATCGCATGGACAAGGTCGTCGAGGCGATCAACCGCACGGGTTACGGCCTGACCTTCGGCGTCCACAGCCGGATCGACGAGACGGTCGAGTATCTTTGCTCGCGGGTCGAGGTGGGCAACGCCTATGTTAACCGCAACATGATCGGCGCCGTGGTCGGGGTGCAGCCCTTCGGCGGCGAAGGATTGTCCGGCACCGGACCGAAGGCAGGCGGGCCGCGCTATCTGCACCGCTTCGCGACCGAGCGTGTGATCTCGATCAACACGACGGCCCAGGGCGGCAACGCGTCGCTGCTGTCCTTGCGCGAGGAGGAGGACAGCTGAGCGATCAGCGCGCACCCTTCACGCCCATAGGACGCCCCGGCCAGACCGGTCCGGGGGGCGGCTCGCCCCGGTCAGGGACGGAGACATGGGCCTTGAGCGACGCCGTGCGGCTAGGCCTCGACCATATGAAGGCGCGGCGCTTCAGCGATGCGGGGCGGATGTTCGAGCAGATACTCGCGCAGCGGCCCGACGATCCCGACGCCCTTCATCTTCTGGGCATGGCGCTGCACGAGCAGGGCCGTTCCGAGGAAGCCGTCGAATCGATCCGCAAGGCAATCGCCCGGCACGACTCGGCGCCGGACTTCCACGCCAGCCTGGGGACGGTGCTGCTCAAGCTCGGGCGCAGCGGCGAGGCGGCGACCAGCCTGCGCCGCGCCGTCGAACTAGGCGGCGGCCAGCAGGGAGCGTATCGGAACCTGGGCACCGCCCTGATCCGGATCGGGGAGATCACCGAGGCCGGAAAGGCTCTGGGCCGGGCGGTCGAGAGCGACCCCGAGGATCCGGAAGCGTATTTCGCCCTGGGTTTCGTTCATGCCCGCCAGCGGGCCATGGACCAAGCGATCAAATGTTACCGCAAGACCCTTGAGTTGGCGCCGAATCATATCGGAGCCCTCAACAACATCGCCACCTTGCTGCAGACCAAGGACGAGGCCACCGAGGCGATCGGCTACCTTCAGAAACTGGTGCAGCTTCAGCCCAAATCCGCGATGGCTTTCTACAATCTGGGCCGCGGGTTGGAAGCGCTAGGCGAGTTGGATCTCGCCCTCAAGGCCTATGACCATGCCGTCGTTCTAAAACCCGATTTCGCTCAGGCCCATAACAATGGGGGCACCCTGTTGCAGCGCCAGCGGCGCATGCCGGAGGCGGTCGAGCGCTTCGAGCGGTCCATCGCCGCCGATCCGGGCTATGCCAATGCGCGGTTCAATCGGGCGGTTTCCCTGTTGACCCAAGGCCGGTTCCGCGAGGGCTGGGAGGGTTACGACGCGCGCTTCCAGGTGCCGGAGCTGCGCCGCCTGGTTTCACCCCGGCCGTTCCGCCAACCCCGCTGGGAGGGACAGCCCCTCGCGGGCGAGACGATCCTGGTCTGGGGGGAGCAGGGCATCGGCGACGAGATCTTGCATGCCTCGATGATACCGGACCTGCAGGCGATGGGCGCCAAGGTCGTCGTGGAATGCGATCCCCGGCTGGTCGGCTTGTTCCGTCGATCCTTCCCCGGCGCGCAGGTCTCCGGCCGCGCGGATCCGCCGGAGGCCCCGACCAACGACCCGGCGATCGCTTACCAATGCCCGATGGGCAGCCTGGGGCGCTGGCTGCGCGACGATCTTGCGCGCTTTCCCGCCCATCGAGGCTACCTCCAGGCCGATCCGGGGCGGGTCGAGGGCGCGCGGGCCCGCTATGCCGAGCTCGGTCCGGGGCTCAAGATCGGTATTGCCTGGCGTACGGGCTCCCACGATCCCCGGGGGCGCAACGTGACGCTCCAACAACTCGAGCCGGTGCTTCAGCGCCAGAACGCGCATTTCGTCACCTTGCAATACGGCGATGTCGGCAATGAGCTGCACGAGTTGGCGGAGCGCAGCCTGGTGCGCGTCTATCGCGACCCGACCATCGATCCGACACGCGATCTCGAGGGTATCGCGGCCCAGGTCGCCGCCTTGGATATGGTGATCTCTACGACGAATGCGATTGCGCATTTCGCCGGGGCGTTGGGTACGCCGTCCCTGATCTTCGTTCCCTTCGCGCCCGACTGGTGTTGGTTGCAGTCGGGCGCGCGCATGCCCTGGTATCCGACCATGCGGCTGGTGCGCCAGACGGCGCCCGAGGAATGGGCGACGACGATCTCCGGCGTCGCCGACGCCTTGGACGGACTTTAGGAACGGATTTGCAGTTGCGAATGAGATCGATTCGCAATATACAGACCGCATCGCCGGGTTGACCGGCGGCAAACCCCGAGCGGGACGGAGATGGTGATGCAGGCAAGGTTCGAAATGCGGCGCTGGTTTACGGGAAAGGCGCTGCTGGCCGCGGGCGCGCTGATTGCGGCGGCCACTGCATTCGATGCCGGCCGCGCTTTGGCGGCGAGCGAGGTCAATGTGTATTCGACCCGGCAGGAGTACCTGATCTCACCGTTCCTGGACCGTTTCGAGGAAGAGACCGGCACCAAGGTCAATGTCGTCTTCATCAAGGAAGGCCTGATCGAGCGGTTGAAGGCCGAAGGCCGGAATACCCCGGCCGATGTCGTGCTTGCCGTCGATATCGCGAATCTGGCCGCGCTCAAGCGGGCCGATCTGCTGCAGCCGATCAAATCCGCGGTGCTGGACGAGAACGTTCCCCCGGCCTTCCGGGACCCGGAAGGCGAGTGGGTCGGCCTGACCACCCGGGCGCGCGTGATCTATTACTCGAAGGAGCGGGTCGATCCGGCCGAGTTGTCGACCTACGAGGATCTGACCGATCCGAAATGGAAAGGGCGTATCTGCGTCCGCACCGGCAATCACGACTACAACGTGGCACTGGTCGCCTCGCTGATCGCCGCCCATGGCGAAGAAAAAGCGGAGGAAATCGTCCGCGGCGTGGTCGCCAACTTCGCTCGCAAGCCCCAGGGCAACGACCGCGCCCAGGTCAAGGCCGTGAAGGAGGGCGAATGCGACATCGCCATCGGCAACACCTATTACATGGGCAAGATGGCGACCAATGACGAGAAGCCAGAGGAGAAGGAGTGGGCGGCCGCCACGGCGATCTTCTTCCCCAATGCCGACGGCCGGGGCACCCATGTGAACATCTCCGGCGCAGCCCTCGCCAAGCACGCGCCGCATTCCGAGGCGGGCATCGCCTTGATCGAATTCCTTTCGGGGGACGAGGCCCAGGCGATGTACGCGAAGGACAACTTCGAATATCCGATCAAGGCGGGTGTGGCCCTCGATTCCATGGTCGCATCCTGGGGCGTCTTGAAGCCGGACACCGTGAACCTGCAGAAGATCGCGGACCTTTCGCCGGCCGCCCAGAAATTGATCGACCGGGTCGGCTGGCAGTAGGCGGCGGGGCCGAGGCGACGGCGGCATGACCGCACAGCAATTCGGCCTCGGCACCCCCAGCGGCGGGCGCGGCGGGACATTGCC
>JABIRQ010000343.1 GCA_018699755.1 Rhodospirillaceae bacterium
AGGTGGCCGGCGCGGCGGGCATCGAGAAGAACATGCGCATCGGCTATCCCGTCGGCATCGGCTTCGCACCGACCTGGGGCGAACTGGCCTGCGGCCTGCGCGCGGAGGACGAGACCGAACTGCAGCCCGGCATGACCTTCCACGCGATCCCTGGGATCTGGGAAGCCGAGGTCACGGTTGTGATCAGCGAATCCTTCGAGGTAACGGAGACGGGCAGTCACCGCCTGACCGACCTGCCCCTCGAACTGATCGTCAAGGACTGAACCGGGCGAGACCGGTCCCCTCACCCTCCCATGGCTGACGCGATGGGCCCCTCCCTCTCCCTATGGGAGCGGGCCTAAAGTAGCGGCGTAAATACCCTCTTCCATAGGGAGAAGGTGGCCGAGGCGAAGCCGAGCCGGGTAAAGGGTTCGACGGTGCCGAGCAGGCATTTGATCCCGATCAATTGACGCGAGCGGATGAGACCGTAGATTTGGGTGATCGCAGAGGCGGCCGCAAGACATCACGGGCCGCCGGGAGAGATTCGGATGAGCCCACGCAAGCCCAGCGCCACGCCGGCCCTCGGCACCTATCCCGTCACACGGATGCGGCGCAACCGCTACGACGCCTGGACCCGCGCCCTGGTGCGCGAAAACACCCTGACGGCCCACGATTTCATCTGGCCCGTCTTCGTCCAGGAAGGGCGCGGCAAGCGGACCCCGGTCGACGCCATGCCGGAGGTTTTCCGCCAGACCGTCGACACCCTGGTCGACACCATCGGCGAGGCGGCCGAACTGGGCATTCCAGCCGTCGCTCTCTTCCCCGTCATCCCGCCCGAGAAGAAGGACGGCGAAGGCACCGAAGCGATGCGCGGCGAGAACCTTGTCTGCGAGGCGATCCGGACGGTCAAGGCCCAGGTGCCGGAGATCGGCGTGGTCGTCGATGTGGCGCTCGACCCCTTCACCGATCACGGCCATGACGGGGTGATCCGCGACGGCTATGTCGCCAATGACGAGACGGTGGAGATCCTGTGCCGCCAGGCCCTGGTCCAGGCCCAGGCGGGCTGCGACGTGATCGCGCCCTCGGACATGATGGACGGGCGGGTCGCGGCGATCCGCCGCACCCTCGATGCGAACGGCTTCGACCACGTGCGCATCCTGTCCTACGCGGCGAAATACGCCAGCGCCTTCTATGGTCCGTTCCGCGAGGCCCTGGGCTCCGCCAACTCGCTCGGCGCGGCGGACAAGAAGACCTATCAGATGGACCCGGCGAACACCGACGAGGCCCTGCGCGAGGTCGCCCTCGACCTCGAGGAAGGGGCCGACATGGTCATGGTCAAGCCGGGCATGCCCTATCTCGACGTGGTGCGCCGGGTGAAGGACGCCTTCGGCGTGCCGACCTTCGCCTATCAGGTGAGCGGCGAATACGCGATGCTCAAGGGCGCCATCCTCAACGGCTGGCTCGACGGCGACCGGGTCATCCTGGAAGCCCTGATGGCCTTCAAGCGCGCCGGCGCGGACGGCGTCCTCAGCTATTTCGCGGTCGACGCGGCCAAACGGCTGAAGAGCGGCTAGGGCGATACCCGATCGAGAAATGCCCGGATCGCGCGGTCGTGCCAGGGTCCGCCCCAGCCATGGAAGCCGACATGGCCGCCGCCATCGCTTAGAGCCAAGGTCAGGTTGGGGTTTTTCGCCCAATCGAAGGCCTCGTAGGCGGCCGCCGGAACCCAGGGGTCGTCGCGCGCATGCAGGACCAGGGTCGGCACCGGTACGCCGCCCAGGAAGCGCACCGCCTTGCACCGCTCATAATATTCCGCCGCCCCGGCGAACCCGTTGCGCGGGGCGCTGAAGCGGTCGTCGAATTCGACCAAGGTGCGGGCCTCGCGCACGGTCGTCCACTCCGCCTCCGTCGCCGGGCCGGCCAGGGCCTCGCGCTTCATCCAGGCCAGCATGGCACGGTGATAGACACGGTTGCGGGGCGCCAGAAACCTGTGCGCGGCCGGCGCCAGATCGATCGGGGCCGAGACCATGACCGCGGCGCGCACCGGACCGGCCGCGCCCTCCTCGGCCAGATATTTCGCCAGCATTGCGCCACCCAGGGAATAGCCGATGGCAACGGCGCCCTGGCCGAG
>JABIRQ010000199.1 GCA_018699755.1 Rhodospirillaceae bacterium
AGAGACAGGGCGAAGAGGCCGACGAAGACGACGTATTTGAGCGGCCAGAGCCGTTCGCTCAATCCGAAGGGCAGGCGAAGTTGCGGGATCCGCGCCCATTGGGCGAGCTTGTTCGACAATTCCTGCATCGCGCCGAAGGGGCACAACCAGCCGCAGAATACTCCGCGCCCCCAGAACAGGAGGGCCAGGGCGACATAGCCCCAGAGGATGAAGATGAGCGGCTCGAGCAGGAAAAACTCCCAATGGAATTCCGATCGCAGGGCTTCCGCGAAGGTCAGGACGTTGAGCACGGACAATTGAGCCCCGGCGATCCAGCCCAACCAGACCAGGGTGAAGGTCAGGAACCCGAGCCTCACCCAAGTATAGAGGCGGCGGCGTGCGGCAATCTCGTCCTGAAAGACCAGGATGGCCGTTAGCAGCAGCAGGGCGGCGCAGAGGATGGCCACTTCGGCGATCCGCCGCTCCCATATCCGCCGCCACAGCGGCTCTTCGACGGCCATTGGCCCCGCGTTCGCTTCGGCCCGGCGGTAGAGGTCGGGCAGTTCGAACGCGATGGGTAGGCCGACCATGAGGGGTGCGCCCGATCCGTCTTCGGCGGCCAGGAAAAGATCCAGCCGCCAGGGCAGGGCGGGGTCGAATCCGCCCGCCGCGGGCAATCGGAACAGGGCCGCCTCGCGCAACTCGGGCGCGGCGGCCGCATCGATCGCGTCGATCCGTGTGTGGTCCGCCTCGGCCAGGCGGAAGGTCCGGTCGCCCTGAACGATCTGGATCCGGTCGAACAGACCGTCGCGCGCCCAGGCGGTGCCCTTGAAGGAATACAGGCCCCGCCCGCCCGCGAAGACGAGTTGGTCGCCCGGCGAGAGCGCCGCCATGGCGGCGCTGTGGTCGAGCTCGTCCAACAGGTTCCGACCGGCCCGCGCCGGCGTGGCGAGACCGACGAACAACTCGACGAAGGTCGCGGTTTCGTCCGAGGGCGCGGCGCCGGGTGCGAACAGCCGGCCGCCTCTCGCCTCGACCAGCTTTCGGGCTTCGCCCACGCTCAATCGCCGCGTGACGAGGGAGCCCTCGGCCAGCAGTTCGGGCCAGGACAACGGAACATGGGATTCGAAATCGAGCGCGGCGCCGGCTTCGCCCAACAGGCCGCGGCTGCGGGCGATCGCCCGGCCGGCATTCACGACGATATCGTTGAGGACCATGGAGGAGATCGTCGCGCCGGAAACCGCGTCGACTTCGCCGGGGCCGGGGGCATCGCCTTCCGTCACGGCGATCGGCTCGCGCAGGTCGCGTCCGGAATATTGCGCGACGAACCGCTCCAAATCGCTGTCCGCGACCCCGATCACGAGGATTGGCTCGTGATGCTCCAGGATGCGCACGCCCGTTATCCGGGCGTTCAGGTCGATGCCGACCAGTAGGTCGATGGGCTTGCCGGAATAGCCGGCGGAGGCCACGACCCCCTCGGTTGTGAAGACATATCCCAGCAGATTGCCGCCGCCATAGGCCGCTTGCGCGGGCGGGCTCCCCGTCACCGGCCCCAGAGTGTCGGCATTCGGAAACACCGCGAGAAGGGCGTCGCCGCTTGGGGTCGAGTCGCCGCTCGCCCACGCAGCGCCGGGCAGCAGCAGGAGAGCGACCAGACCCGCGCGCGCGAGGCTTCTCAGAAGAAATTTCATCGGTTCTGGGTGTTCCCCCTCGATCGGCCGCCACGATAGGGGGCGGGCGCGGTCATATGCTTGACCTAGATCAAGGTTGGCAAGGGCCCCGACTCATAGGGTGACGGTCGCTCGGAATGGGCGGATTCGTTAATGGGAGAATCGAGATGCGACGTATCCTTGTGTCCGTCGCGGCGGCAGCGGCGCTGTCGCTTGCGACCATGGGCGTGATGGCGGCGGAAAAGCCGAAGTCCGAGGACATTAAGAAGCACGAGACGACGCCGGGCGGGAAGTATCAGCCCAATCTGGACGTGCTTGGCGAGGGCGAACTTGAGGCGCCGGGGGTCAAGGAGGGTGTGCCTGCTCTGACCGGCGCGGAATTTACCAAGGCGAACCAAATTTATTTCGAGCGCTGCGCCGGTTGTCACGGCGTGCTGCGCAAGGGTGCCACGGGCAAGCCGTTGACCACCGACCTGACCCGGGAGCTCGGCTTCGAATATCTCCAGGCCTTCATCAACTACGGCTCCCCGGGCGGTATGCCCAATTGGGGGACGTCGGGCGACCTCAGCGCCGATGAAGTCGACCTGATGGCCAACTACCTGTTGAACGAGCCGCCGGTTCCGCCCGAGTGGGGTATGCCGGAAATGCAGGAAAGCTGGAAGGTTCTCGTGCCGGTCGACAAGCGTCCGACCAAGCCGATGAACGATCTCGATCTCGACAACCTGTTCAGCGTCACTCTGCGCGACAGCGGCGAAATCGCCATCATCGACGGCGGTACGAAGGAGATCGTCAAGATCATCAAGACCGGCTACGCGGTCCATATCTCGCGTATCTCGGCCTCCGGGCGCTATCTCTACACGATCGGCCGCGACGGCAAGATCGATCTCATCGATCTCTGGGCCAAGGAGCCGCAGACGGTCGCCGAAATGAAGATCGGCATCGAGGCGCGCTCGGTCGAGACCTCCAAGATGAAGGGTTGGGAGGACAAATACGCGATCGCCGGGGCCTATTGGCCGCCGCAATACGTGATCATGGACGGCGAAACCTTGGAGCCGCTCAAGATCGTCTCGACCCGCGGCATGGTCTACGACGAGCAGTTCTATCATCCGGAGCCGCGCGTCGCCGCGATCGTGGCCTCGCACTACAACCCGGAATTCGTCGTCAACGTCAAGGAGACCGGCCAGGTTCTCATGGTCAACTACGAGGACATCAAGAACCTCAAGGTGACCGCGATCGAGGCCGAGCGCTTCCTGCATGACGGCGGGTTCGATTCGACTGGACGCTATTTCCTGGTGGCCGCGAACGCCCGTAACAAGGTCGCCGTGATCGACACCAAGGACAACAAACTGGTCGCCTTGATCGAAACGGGCGGCGCCACGCCCCATCCGGGACGGGGCGCGAACTTCGTCCATCCGAAATACGGACCGGTCTGGGCCACGAGCCATCTGGGCGACGAGACCGTCACCCTGATCGGCACGGACCCGGAAGGTCATCCCGACCAGGCCTGGAAGGTTGTCGAGACCCTGGAAGGCCAGGGCGGCGGGTCGCTGTTCATCAAGACCCATCCGAAGTCGCGCAACCTGTGGGTCGACACGCCGCTGAACCCCGAGCCGGAGCTGTCCTCGAGCGTCGCCGTCTTTAATCTCGACGACCTCGAAGCGGGCTACGAGACCATTGCGATCGGCGAGCTTTCGGGCATCACCGAAGGCGCCCGCCGTGTGGTCCAGGGCGAGTACAACAAGGAGGGCACGGAGATTTGGTTCTCGGTCTGGAACGGCAAGGACCAGGAATCCGCCATCGTCGTGCTCGACGACAAGACCCGAAAGGTCGTGAAGGTGATCAAGGACAAGCGGCTCGTCACGCCGACGGGCAAGTTCAACGTCTTCAACACCCGAAACGACGTCTACTAGAACGGTGTCGGACAGCTCCGGCCTCTTCCCCTTAAGAGGCCGGAGCTTGCCGGCGCCGTCTTTCTCGAAAGACAGAGGGATCATGCAGACGCAAGGCGAAAAGCCGGCCACCGTCTTCCTGGTCGGCGCCGGTCCGGGAGATCCTGACCTTTTGACCTTGCGTGCGGCGCGTGTGCTTGAGGCGGCTGAAGTCGTCATCCACGACCGCCTGATCTCCGCCGCGATCCTCGATCTCGTCCCGGAAGGGGCCGCTCGGGTCTTCGTCGGCAAGTCCGCCGGTCGGCATGCCATGCCCCAGGCGGCGATCAACGAACTTTTGGTGCGATTGGCCCGCAAGGGCCAGCGTGTCGTCCGCCTCAAGGGCGGCGATCCTTTCATTTTCGGGCGCGGCAGCGAAGAGGCGGAGCATCTTCATCGCAACGGCGTGCCCTTCGAGGTCGTGCCGGGCGTGACCGCGGCTTCGGGTTGCGCGGCCTATGCCGGCATACCGCTGACCCATCGCGGCCTGGCGAGCGGCGTCAAGCTGGTGACGGGTCACTGCAAGGATGACGAAGAGCTCGACCTGGATTGGCGCAGCTTGGCCGACCCGGACACCACCCTGGTCATCTATATGGGCCTGGCGAATCTGCCCGTCCTGTCGGCGCGCCTGATCGCGGCCGGGTTGCCGGGTTCGACCCCGGCCGCGGCGATCGCGAGCGGCACGACGCCGCGCCAGGTTGTCGTGCGCAGCACCTTGAAGGCGCTTCCCGAAACCGTTTCGGCCCTTGCCGTGGTGCCTCCCGTTCTGTTCGTTATCGGTCGGGTCGTGCAACTGGCGGACGTTTTTGCCGGCGATGCGACGGAGATCCCGTTGGCGGTCCGAGAGGAACCGGCGAATCGGCCGGAGGTCGTGCCTTTTGTCGCTCGCGCCTAGGGTGTCCGCCCTCGCCGCCGCCATTGCGGTCCTCGGTGCCGGCATGCCCGTGGCGGCAGGCGAGATGACGACCGACCGTCAGGCCGAACTGCTCTATCGCCTGCGCCACGACTGCGGCTCCTGCCATGGCATGACCATGAAGGGGGGCCTCGGTCCGCCCCTGTTGCCGGCCAGCCTCGCCGGCAAGGACGCATCGTCTCTTGCCGAGGTCATTCGTCACGGCGTGCCCGGCACGCCCATGCCGCCCTGGGCCTTCGAGGTATCCGAGGATGAGGCCCGCTGGCTCGTCGACCGTCTCAAGGAAGGTCTGGCCGATGCGCCGTAGTCTGATCGTCGCTTTGGCTCTCGTCGTCTGGGGGGCGATGGCCCTTCCGGCTGCATCGGAAGACCTGCGCGGCACGGGCGATCTCGGCTTGATCGTCGAGCGGGCTTCCGGCAGCGTGCTGGTGATCGAGACCACGGGCCACAGCGTGCTCGGGCGGATCGAGGGGCTGGGCGATCTGTCCCACGCATCGGTCGTCTATTCCCGCGACGGCCGCTACGGCTACGTTTTCGGGCGTGATGGGGGCCTGACCAAGGTCGACTTGCTCACGCGCCGGATCGTCAAGCGCATCGTTCAGGCCGGCAACTCGATCGGCGGGGCCATCTCCCAGGACGGCAGCCTGGTCGCGGTCTCGAACTACGAGCCCGGTGGCATAAAGGTGTTCGATGCCGGGAGCCTGGAGCTGGTTGCCAATATTCCGGCCCTGGGGCCCGGCGGCGCGGCCTCCAAGACGGTGGGCCTCGTGGACGCGCCGGGTGGGCGCTTCGTCTACGCCCTGTACGACAGCGGAGAAATCTGGGTTGTCGACCCCGGAAATCCGGACGATCCGATTCTGGCGAAATTCGAGGGTATCGGCGACCAGCCCTATGACGGGCTGATCACGCCGGACGGCCGCTACTACATCGCCGGCCTGTTCGGCGAGGACGGTGTCGTCCTGCTCGATCTATGGGATCTGGCCGCGGGCCCGCGCCGCATCCTCGACGGTTACGGCCGGGGGGAGGCGCCTCTGCCGGTCTACAAGATGCCGCATCTGGAGGGTTGGGCCAGCGCCGGCGACGTCCTGTTCCTGCCCGCGGTCGGACGCCACGAGCTGCTGATCGTCGAGCGCGGAAGCTGGCGCGAGGTCGGGCGCATCCCCGTTCACGGCCAGCCGATCTTCGCCGTGGCCCGCCCGGACGGCCGGCAGGTCTGGGTCAATTTCGCCCTTCCCGACAACGATGTCGTCCAGGTGATCGACGTGCCCAGCCGAAGCATCGTGCGGAGCCTGGAGCTCGGCCCCGGCGTTCTGCATCTGGAGTTCACCCCGCGGG
Organism: Rhodospirillaceae bacterium; assembly: GCA_018699755.1. Taxonomy (GTDB): domain Bacteria; phylum Pseudomonadota; class Alphaproteobacteria; order CADEGL01; family CADEGL01; genus JABIRQ01. Next base: position 5,826 of record JABIRQ010000199.1, read on the forward strand.
GCGAGCAGGTCTGGATATCGGTCCGGGACGAGGACCGGGTCGATGTTTACGACACTGAGACCCTGACCCGCCTCGCCACCATTCCCGCGAACAAGCCGAGCGGCATCTTCTTGACCGCGCGCGCCGGCCGGACGGGTTTGTAGGTCGGCTATGGCGACGCGCAGCCACCACGAACTGACAGAACTGGATCGGCGCTTGCTGGACTCCTTCCAGCGGGGCTTTCCGCTCGATCCGTCGCCCTTCGCGGCCATCGCCGAGGCGGTGGGCAGCGACGAGGAAACGGTGTTGGCCGCCTATCGGGTCTTGCAGGACGAGGGTTTCGTCTCGCGCATCGGCCCCGTCGTCGCGCCGCACCGGGCGGGCTGGAGCACCTTGGCGGCGATGGCCGTTGAACCGGCCGCGCTGGAGGAGACCGCTGCGCGGGTCAGCGCCCATCCGGCGGTCAACCACAATTACGAGCGGGAGCATCGGTTGAATCTCTGGTTCGTCGTCACCGCGCCGGACGAGGCGGCGGGCATCGTCGCGCTGGACGAAATCGCCGCCGAGACAGGACGAAAAGTGATCGACCTGCCGCTGATCGAAGCCTTCCACATCGATCTGGGATTCCCGATCCAATGGAACTGAGCACTCGGGACCGCGCCCTTTTGACCGCCCTAGAGGGGGGGCTGCCCCTCGTGGCCCGGCCCTATGCCGCGCTGGGCGAGCGGCTTGGCCTGTCGGAGGGTGAGGTGATCGCCGCCCTGCGGCGCCTGACCGAGTCGGGCGTCGTCAAGCGTTTCGGGGTTGTTGTGCGCCATCACGAACTCGGCTACCGGGCCAATGCCATGGTGGTCTGGGATGTGCCCGACGACCGAATCGCCGAGGCTGGCGCGCGTCTCAGCGCTCTGCCCTTCGTCACCCTGTGCTACCGTCGTCCGCGCCGCCTCCCGGACTGGCCCTACAGTCTGTTCTGCATGATTCACGGGCGTGAGCGGGCGGCCGTCGAAGCGCTGGCCGACGAGGCCACGGCAAAGGCCGAGTTGTCCGGCCTTCCTCGCGCGACCCTGTTCAGCCAACGGCGCTTCAAGCAGCGCGGCGCGCGTTACGGTGCGCGGGATGCGGAAGGGAGGGGGCGATGGACGATCTCGACCGCGGCCTGATCAACGCCCTGCAGGACGGCATCCCCATTTGCGAGCGGCCCTTCGCCGAGGCGGCCATGCGGTTCGGCCTCACCGAGCAAGAGGTCGCCGACCGGATCGCCGCCCTACGCGAGGCTGGTTTCCTCAGCCGATTCGGACCGATGTACGATGCGGTGCGGCTTGGCGGTGGGTTGACCCTGGCTGCGATGGCTGTGCCGGAAGAGCGTTTCGACGAGGTTGCCGCGACCGTCGATGCCTTTCCCGAGGTCGCCCACAACTATGCCCGGGATCATGCGCTGAACATGTGGTTCGTGCTCGCGACCGAAACGCCGGAGCGGATTGGCCAAGCGATTGCCGAGATCGAGGAGGCCACGGGGCTCGATGTGCTCGACCTGCCCAAGGAAGAGGAGTTCTTCCTGTCTCTGAGGCTCGAGGCATGACGGTGGCGGCGCGCAAGGCCGACCCCCAAGGTCTTGACCCGGTCGACAGGCGCATCGTCGTCGAGACTCAGGGCGGGTTGCCGCTTTGCCCGCGGCCCTATCACGCGGTCGCCGAACGGCTGGGCCTGGCGCCTGACGACGTGATGCGCCGGATGCGCCGCATGCTGGCGGAAGGCGCGATACGCCGTATCGCGGCGGTGCCCAATCACTACGCTCTTGGCTATCGCGCCAACGGCATGAGCGTGTGGGACGTGGAGGACGCGCGGGTATCCGAGGTCGGCCGGCGGATCGCCGCGTTCGACTTCGTCTCCCACTGCTATCGTCGCCCCCGCCATGCGCCGCTATGGCCCTACAATCTCTTCGCCATGGTCCATGGGCGGACCCGCGAGGAGGTCAAAGCCCATGTTGCGGCGATCGGTGCGGCGGTGGACGATGCGGCGCGCGCCCATGACGTGCTGTTCAGCACGAGAATTCTCAAGAAAACAGGCCTGCGGATCGCGGGCTAGGAGGCGAAATGTTTCGATTGAGCCAATACATGCGCGAGATTCTGGAGCCGACGCCGGTGCGTCACGGCGGGCCGTCGGGACCGGTCGTCATCTGGAACCTGGTGCGGCGATGCAACCTGAACTGCAAGCACTGCTATTCCCTCTCCGCGGATGTCGACTTTCCGGGCGAACTGACAACGGAGCAGATCTACGGCGTGATGGACGATTTGCGCGCCTTCGGCGTGCCGGTCCTGATCCTGTCGGGCGGCGAACCGCTGATCCGCCCCGACATCTTCGAGATATCGGATCGCGCCAAGGCCAAGGGCTTCTATGTCGGGCTCTCGACCAACGGCACCTTGATCGACGAGGCGACCGCCGACCGCATCGCCGAGGTCGGCTACGACTATGTCGGGGTCAGCCTCGACGGAGTCGGCCCGGTCCATGACGCCTTCCGCCGCCAGGACGGCGCCTTCGACGCCGCCCTGAACGGCATGCGCCTGTGCCGGAATCGGGGCGTGAAGGTCGGCCTGCGCTTCACGATGACCGAAAACACGGTCGAGTCCCTGGAGCCGCTGCTCGATCTGTTCGACGAGGAGAAGATCGACAAGTTCTATCTCTCCCATCTCGTCTATGCGGGGCGCGGCAACCGCTACCGCGAGGACGACGCCTATCACCGCACCACGCGCCGGGCGATGGACGAGATCTTCGACCGCGCCTGGCGTTACGTTCTGCGCGGGGAGGAACGCGAATTCGTCACCGGCAACAACGACGCCGATGGCGTCTATTTCCTGCGCTGGGTCCAGGACCGTTTCCCCGGCGCCGCCGCCCATATCAAGGAGAAGCTGGAGGCGTGGGGCGGCAATGCCTCGGGTGTCAACATCGCCAACATCGACAACCTGGGCAACGTCCACCCGGACACCTTCTGGTGGCACTACAACCTGGGCAACGTGAAGGAGCGGCCCTTCTCGCGGATCTGGTCGGATACGAGCGATCCGATCATGGCCGGCCTGAAAAGCCGTCCGCGTCCTCTCAAGGGCCGTTGCGGTCAATGCGGCCATCTCGCCGTCTGCGGCGGCAACACACGGGTGCGCGCCTTCCAACTGACCGACGATCCGTGGGAGGAGGATCCCGCCTGCTACCTGACCGATGCCGAGATCGGCTTGAACGGCGAAGGGGCACGGGTGCGCGTCACCCCCTATAGCCGGAGGCCCGGCCGTGCGGCCGCGCGCGCTTAAAGCCGTCCTGCTCGTCGCTTCGATCTCGACTCTCGCACCTTCCGCCGCGATTCGGGCGGAGGAGCCCCAGACAGCCGCGCTTTACGCCGAACACTGCGCGTCCTGTCACGGCGTGGATAGGCTTGGCGGAACCGGGCCGGCCCTTCTGCCGGAGAACCTGGGTCGCCTTCGCGCGAAGCAGGCGATTGCGGTGATCGCCGGTGGCCGGGCGGCAACCCAGATGCCCGCCTTCGGTGAGACCTTAAGCGAAGCCGAGATCGCTGCGCTCGGCGCCTTCATCCACACGCCGCCGGACGCGCCGCCGGTCTGGGGCCTGGACGAGATTCGAGAAAGCTGGCGCGTCGACCGGCAAACAGCCGACCTTGTCGCCGCGCCGGTCTTCGAGGCCGATCCCCTCAACCTCTTCGTCGTGGTAGAGAGCGGCGATCACCACGTCACAATTCTCGACGGCGACAAGCTCGAGCCGATTGCGCGCTTCCCCAGCCGCTTCGCGCTCCACGGCGGGCCCAAATTCTCGCCCGACGGCCGCTTCGTTTATTTCGCCTCGCGCGACGGCTGGATCACCAAATACGACCTATACGGCCTGGAGGTGGTGGCCGAAATCCGCGCCGGCATCAACACGCGCAATCTCGCGACCTCCCATGACGGGCGCTTTGTCGCCGTCGCAAACACCCTGCCGCATACCGTGGTCATGCTCGACGCCGAGGATCTCGCGCCGCTTGCCGTGATTCCGGCCGAGGACTCGCGCGGTCGCAACAGTTCCCGAGTCAGCGCGGTGTATCAGGCGGCGCCCCGCGGCAGCTTCATCGTCGCACTCAAGGACATTCCGGAGATCTGGGAAATTCCCTACGCGGCGGACGCTAAGCCGGTCTTCACGGGCCTCGTCCACAGCCACGAGAAAGGCATGACCGAGGCGCTTGCCGGGAAGGATCCTTTCCCGATTCGGCGCATCGAGGTGAGCCGCCCGCTCGACGATTTCTTCTTCGATCCCGAATATCGTCACCTCTTCGGCTCGTCTCGCGAGGGCGGCAAGGCGGTGGTCGTCCATCTCGATGTCGGGCGCGAGATCGCCGAGGTACCGATCGGCGGCCTGCCCCATCTCGGCTCCGGTATCGCCTGGGCCTGGCAGGGCAGGCGGGTCCTGGCCACACCCAACCTGAAGGAAGGCGCGGTCACGGTCATCGACATGGCGGATTGGAGCGTCGTCAAGCGGATCGAAACCCTGGGACCGGGCTTCTTCCTGCGCAGTCACGAGGCGACCCCCTATGCCTGGACCGACGTGTTCTTCGGCCCGGACCGGGACGCCGTCCACGTGATCGACAAGCAAAGCCTCGAGATCGTGCGCACCCTCAGGCCCGAGCCGGGCAAGACGGCCGCCCATGTCGAATTCACGCGCGACGGCCGCTACGCCCTGGTCAGCATCTGGGAGCAGGACGGCGCCATCGTGGTCTACGACGCCGCCACCCTGGAAGAGGTCAAGCGCCTACCCATGGTCAAGCCTTCGGGCAAGTACAACGTCTTCAACAAGATCACCTTGTCCGATGGCACGAGCCACTGAAGCCCTGCGCGACGCGACGCTGATCCTGGTCGGCCATGGCGCGGGCGGCCGGGCCGCCATTGTCGAACGCCATGCCCGGACGATCCGCCGTGGCGGGACGTTCGCCGCCGTGCGGACCTGCAGCCTGCAGGACGGCGACGGACTGGACCGCACGCTTGCAGGTGCGCGAGGCGAGAATGCCTACATCCTGCCGGTCCTGATGGCGGACGGTTTCACAATGCGGATTCTGTCCGCGCGAATCGCCGAGCACGCCGCTGGCGCGGTGCTGTGCCGCCCCGTCGGGACCCTTCCGGGACTGGCCGACCTGCTTGCGGAGCAAGCCCTGCGAACGGCGGCCGAGCGCGGCTGGTCTCCGGCCGAGACCGCGGTGCTGGTCGCGGCCCATGGCACCGCGCGCAACCCGGGATCGGCCCGCATCGCGGAGGCCCATGCGGAGCGGATCAGGCGGTCGGGCCGGTTCGCGGCGGTCGAGGCGGGTTTCCTCGACCAAGCGCCGACGATCGAGGACGTCCGCCGCGCGCTGGCGGGGAACTGCGTGGTCACCGGTCTGTTCGTCGAGTGCGGCGCCCATGGCGAACGCGACGTGCCCATGCGGTTGGCGCCCTTCGAGCGGGAAACGCCCTACGCTGGGCCTGTCGGGTCCTGCCCGGGCTTCGCGGACCTTCTCGTTGAGCAGGTAATGCTGACCCTCGCTTCGCAGCGGGTGGCCTAGGACGAAATCGGCGCCACGGAAGGAGGCCGCCCGGTCAGGTCGTTCGCGGCTCGTCGGTCAAGGCTTCGCGGACTTCCTCGATGGGAATGTCGTCGAAGGACGCATAGTTCATGCGGTAAAGGCGGGCGTAGAGCCCGTCGGCGGCCATGAGTTGGCCGTGGTTTCCCTGTTCGACGATGCGCCCGTCCTGCAGGACGATGATGCGGTCGGCTCCGCGAATGGTCGCCAGGCGATGGGCGATGACCAGGGCCGTTCGGCCCTGGAGCAGGCGGGCCAAGGCGCGCTGGATCTCCAGCTCGGTATAGCTGTCGACGCTGGCCGTCGCCTCGTCGAGGACGAGGATCTGGGCATCGGCGACGAGGGCCCGAGCGAAACTGATCAACTGGCGCTGGCCCATGGAAAGGTTGGAGCCGCGCTGATCGAGCATGGTGTCGTAGCCCTGGTCAAGCCGGGCGATGAAATCGTGGGCGCCGACCGCCGTGGCCGCGGCGATCACCTCCTCGCGGGTCGCCTCCGCCTTGGCATAGCGGATGTTCTCCTCAACCGTCGCGGAGAACAGGAACGGCTCCTGCAGGACCATCGCGATATGGCGGCCCAGCGAGGCCTGGGTCATGTCGCGCACCTTGTGTCCGCCGACCAGGATCTCGCCTTCCCAGGCATCGTAGAAGCGGTGGATCAGCGCCATGGTGCTGGTCTTGCCGGACCCGGTTGGGCCGACCACGGCCACGGTCTCGCCCGGCGCGACCCTGAAGCTCACGTCGTGCAGCACGGGCTGCCCAGGGTTGTAGCCGAAGGTGACATGGCGGAACTCCACCGAGCCGTCGATCTTCTCCGGGTTCTCGGCGTCAGGGATGTCCGCGACTTCGACGTCGACATCCATGACCTCGAAGATGCGCTGCCCGGCAGCCATCGCGCGCTGCATGATGCTGTACTGGATCGTCAGGGTGCGGATCGGGTCGAAGAAACGCTGGACGTAGAACAGAAAGGCGACCATCACGCCGATATCAAGGTCCTGTTCCAGCACCATGGATCCGCCGACCACCACGACGATGGCCATGGCCGAGCCGCTTAAGGTATCGACGATCGGCACCATCATATTCGTGAACTTCGATGCCGTCAGATGGGCGCGCAGGTTGTCCTCGGCCTTGGCGTCGAACAGGGCGTAGTTCACGTCCTCGCGCGCCAGTTCCTGGATCGCGCGGATTCCGTGGACCGTCTCGGCCAAGGCGGCGTTGGTCGTGCTGTTGGTCTCCCGCGCGCGCATGAAGGCCCGGCGCGCCCGGGGCAGCCAGCCGATGCGCACCAGGAACAGGATCGGCACGACGGACAGGGTCAGGGCGCCGAGGCCGGGGTTCAGGCTCAGCAACACGACGATGATCCCGATCAGCAGCACGAAGTCGCCGAGCGCGAAGATCGAGGATTCGAGAAACTCCTGCAGGGCGTAGACATCGCCTTGCAGGCGCGACATCAGCCGGCCGACCTCGGTCCGGTCCATGAAGGACAGGGAGACGATCTGCAGATGGGCGTACATTGCCCGGCGCAGGTCGAACAGCAGATTCTGGGCCGTCCGGCCGACGATCGTCTCCATGAAATGGTTGGCGGCGTAGTTCACGACGACCACCGCGACGAAGGCGATGACGAAGAGCCGCAGCAGCGCCGCGTCCCCGGCGCCTTCGGCCATGGCGTCGTCGACGGCCCGGCGCACGATCAGCGGTATCGTGAGCTGGGTCAGGGTGAAGACGAGGACGGCCGAAATGCCGAGCGAGAGGTGCCGGCGGTAGGGGGCCAGATAATGTATGAAGCGGCGGACGACCCATTTGTCGAAGACCCGGCCGAACAACTCCTCGTCCTGGCTGATTTGGGAGCCGACGACGGCGAGGGGCGGGGCTTCCTCGGGGCGGGCTTCTGCGGGCTGGCTGTCGCTCATGCGCCGGCCTCGGGACTGCCGCTCAGTTCCCGCGCCTGCAGATCGCAGAGCTGGCGATAGCGCCCGCCCGCGGCCATCAACTCGTCATGGCTGCCGCGCTCGACGATGCGGCCATTTTCCAGGAAAACGATCTCCTCGGCGTCCATCACCGAACTCAGCCGATGGGCGATGACGATTACGGCGCGTTTCGCCACGAATTCGCGCAGGGCTTCGCGGATGCGCCGCTCGGTCGCGGCGTCGACGGCGGCGGTCGAATCGTCGAACACCAGGACCTTGGCGTCGGGCAGGATCGCGCGCGCGATCGACAGGCGCTGGCGCTGGCCGCCGGAGAGCGACACGCCCCGCTCGCCCACCAGGGTCTCGTAGGTGTTGGGCAGCGAGCGGATATGGCTGTGGAGCTGTGCGGTCTGGGCCGAGCGTTCGATGCTCGATCGACCGGCCCAGGGATCGCCATAGGCCACGTTGTGGTCGATGCTGGCGGTGAACAGGTAGGGCTCCTGCTGGACGATGCTGACGGCCTGGCGGAGCGAGGCCAAGGTGACCTCTCGGATGTCTTGGCCGTCGATGGTAATACGCCCGTCCGCCACGTCGTAGTAGCGGCCCAGAAGATGCGCGATTGTGGTCTTGCCGGAGCCCGGCGGACCGACGATGCCGATCATCTTGCCGGGCCGCGCTTCGAGGTCGATGCCGGACAGGGTGCGATCGTCCTTCGTCCAGCTCGGATAGCGGAAATCGACGCCCTCGAAACGCACCACGCTCTCGCTCGCCTGAAGCGGCTTCGCGCCGGGCGCGTCGGCGATGGACGGTTCCAGATCCAGGACGTTGAACAGCCGGCCGCCGCAGGTCGAGGCGCGGGCGATCGAGTTGACCATCCAGCCGATCTGCCGCACCGGCATTTGCAGGATCAGCATGAAGGTCAGGGCTTCGCCCAACTGGCCCAGGGTAATCTCGCCCTCGATCGTCTTTTGGCCGCCGATCCACAGGGTCGCCGCCATGGCGAGGAAATAGACGAAGGTCATCTGCGTGGTGGACAGCACGAACAGGCGGACCCGGCGGTTGGCGATCGCCAGGGCCTCGTTCGAGATGCGGTCGAACTTGGTCAGTTCGTAACCTTGGGCGGCGAAGGCGCGGACCACGCGGATGCCGTCGAGGTTTTCCTCGATCACCTTGGTCAGCAGCGACATCTTGTCTTGGAGGGCGATCCAGGTGTCGCGCAGGCGCAAGCGTGCGATTGAGGCGCGGATACCGACCACGGGAACGAAGCTGAGGGCGACGAGGCCGAGCACGGTGTCGTTGCCGATCAGGATCACCGCGCCGCCACCGATCAGTACGGTCAGCAGGATCATGCGCAGCACGCCGGTGTCGATCCACAGGCGCACGCCTTCGATATCCAGGATGCCGCGGGTCATCAGGTCGCCGGAATGCACGCGGTCGTGCCAGGACAGGCTGAGGGTCTGAAGCTTGCGGTAATAGTTGAGGCGCAGCTGATAGCCGATGAGCTGACCGATCGCCTCACCCTGGTAGTTCTGCATCATGGTGCAAAGCCCGCGCGCGACAGCCACGGCGAGCAGCAGAAGCGCGGTATGGAGCAGGCCGGCCTCCGCCGCGTCCCGCCCGGCCGTGCCCGCCGCCGCGCCGGCCACCAGGCCATGGGCCTGATCGATGGCCCGGCCGAGATACTGCGGCACGAAAAGCTGAAAGCCGCCGGCCAGAAGGGTTGCGGCGATGGCCAAAGCCATGCGGGCGCGATGGCGAAAGGCCATCTCCGTGATTCGGAAGAGAACCCCGGTGTCGACTTTCGACACGTCGATGTTGTAGTCGGCCTCGGCCTCGACATCGATACGCCTGCCGGGCCTCCGCGGTCGCGCCATGAATGCTTCCAGGAGGAATGAATCGGGTTCGACCGCCCGATTATGTCAGGGCAGGCCCCTCGGGGGGAAGGTGAGCGGTCGAAAGGGGTCGCCGTCGCTCTGATTTTCCCGGCGCCCCGTGCGATGACGCCTGTGCTCGACGGTTCCCCAGCCTATCTTGCATGGTAGGGCCTATCTTGCATGGTAAGGCGAACGGTCGCGGCCGCGCTCTATGCCACGCCGTGCTCGGCGGTTACGATTTGCGGGTGTTGATCGCATGAAACCGATGAAACAACTCTTGATCGTCGCCGCGCTCTGCGCGTTGGGCTATCTGGCTTATGCCTATGGTTGGCCTCTCGTGTATTCGGCCGACAGCCGCCAAGCGGCTGAACAGGACGCCGCCAAGCCGCCTGTCCAAGTGCTCGTGCATCAGGTCGAATTGCGGCCGGAGCGCACGCGGATCGAAGCGGTGGGGACAGGCGAGGCAACCCTTTCGGCAACTCTGTTTCCCGCGACCGCGGGTGAAGTGGTGGGCATAGGAATCGCGCCCAACCGGAAGGTCGCCGAGGGCGATCTGCTGCTGGAACTGAACAGGCGCGCGGAGGAACTGGCGGTCGATCTGGCGAAGGTCCAACTGCGCCGCGCCCGCCAGCTTCTGCAACGCTACGAATCGACCGGCAACAGCGGTGTCGTGCCGGCATCGACGATAGACGACGCTCGCTCGGCAGTGGAAGAAGCGCGCATCGCCTTGCGCCAGGCCGAGGTGGACCTGACCGATCGAATGGTGATCGCACCCTTCGCTGGCCATGTCGGCATGACTGAGGTCGAAATCGGCGACCGCATCGGGCCGGACACTGCGATCACGACCCACGACGACCGGAGCAC
>JABIRQ010000479.1 GCA_018699755.1 Rhodospirillaceae bacterium
CGCCCCCGCTCGCCGTTTCCGGGTTTTCGCCAGCCTACATCTTGCAGTCCTTGGCGTAGGCGTCCTCCGCGTTCTCGAGGACGGTGGCGACGATCTTGGTCATCAGCTTGCCGTTCTCGTCCTTGACCACCTCGCGCAGATAGAAGTTCTGGATCGGGAAATGGTTGGTGTTGAACTTGAAGCCGCCACGCACCGAGTCGAAATCGGCCGCTTCCAGCGCCTTGCGGACCGCATCCTTGTCGGCGAGGTTGCCGCCGACCGCGCGCACCGCGCTGTCGATCAGCATGATGCCGTCATAGGTCTGCGCCGCGTAGGACGACGGGGTGTAGCCGTATTTGGCCTCGAAATCCGCGACGAATTTCTTGTTCGCCGGGGTGTCCAGGTCCGGGCTCCAGAACATCGTCGCCTTCATGCCGAGGGCCGCGTCGCCCTGGGCCCCCAGGGTCGTCGTGTCCGTTGTGAACACGGTGTAGAGCGGGAAGTCCGCCTTCAGGCCCGACTGATCGTACTGCTTGACGAACTTGATGCCGGCCCCGCCCGGATAGAAGGCGAAGACCGCCTCCGGCTTCGGGTCGGCGGCGCGGACCTTGGCGAATTCGGCCGACCAGTCGGCATGGCTCGGCCAGGGCGTGAAGATCTCGCCCACGATCTCGCCCTTGAAGGTGCGGCGCACGCCGGAGGCCATGTCCTTGCCGGCCGGATAGTTGGGCGAAATGACGAAGATGCGCTTGATCCCCGCCTGGTTCAGATATTCGCCCATCGCTTCCGGCGTCTGGTCGTTCTGCCAGGACGTCGAGAAGAAGAAGGGGCTGCATTCCTCGCCGGCCATCTGGTGCGGCCCGGCATTCGTGCTGATCAGGAAGGTCTCGGCCTTGAGGATCGGCGCGCGTGACTGCAGCAAGACATGGGACCAGATGTAGCCGGCCACGAAATCGGCCTTGTTCTGCTTGACGAGTTCTTCGGTGCGCAGGCGTCCGACCTCGGGGTCGAACTCGTCGTCGACGAAGACGATCTCGGTTTCGATATCGCCCAGTTTGCCGCCGGCATGTTCGAGCGCGAGATTGGCCGCGTCCTGCATGTGCTTGCCGATAATGGCTGGCCCCTTGGACAAGGTGGTAACGAAGCCCACGGTCACCTTCTCCACCCGTTCCTTCTTGAACGGCTCGAAGACGATGATCGCGGCCACGACGGCCACGACGACGACCAGAAGGCCGATGAGATGCGAACGTTTCATGATGGCACCCTGTTATTCGTTTTCTCGAATGGCTCGCTTGTCGGTTTGCGTGCGCTCGGCTTCAGCTATCCAGCTGGCCAAGATATTGGGCGACGAAATCGAACTTCACGTAATCCTTGAAGGCGTCCGACAGGCGCTGTGTGATCGGGCCCGGGACGGTGCCGTCGCCCACTGAATTCCCGTTGATGCTGCGCACCGGACAGACGCACAGGCTGGTCGAAGTCAGGAATGCCTCGTCCGCCGTGTAGGCGTCGTAAAGATCGATGTCGCATTCCTCCATCGGAATGCCGTTCTCGCAGGCCAGGTCGATCACGGTCTGGCGCACCACGCCGGGCAGCACGAACTGGGCGCGCGGCGTGCGCACCACGCCGTCGCGCACGGAAAAGAAGTTGGAGCCCATGCCCTCGGTGACGTTGCCGTTCTGGTCGAGCAGCACGGCCCAGGCTTCCGGGTCGGCGGATTTCGCCTCCAGATCGCCCATGATCAGGTTGAGGTAGTTGTGCGACTTGGCGCGCGGGCTGAAGCTGTCGGGCGGGCTGCGCCTTGTCGCCGGCACGACCACCGGGATGCCGTCGCGGTAGAGGGTCGCGCGCGCCTTCAGGGGCAGGGGCGTGCATTCGACGATCACCGTCGGGCCGGACGAGCTGTGGATGTCCGCCTCGGGAATGAAAGTGCCACGGCTGATCCGCTGGCCGACCCAGTAGTCGTCGCCTTCGCCGATCAGGTGCAGGTTGCGTTCGGTCAGTTCCTCGGTGACGGCCTTTATCTCCTTGGGCGAGATGCCGGGGTCGATGCGGACATAGCTGAGCGAGCGGTAGAGCCGGTCGATATGCTCGTCCAGCTTGAACAGCTTGTGGCCGAAGGTCCGCGTCATGTCGAAGACGCCGTCGCCGAACTTGAAGCTCCGGTCCCGGAAGGACACCACACACCGGCTCTCCGGCACGAATTCGCCGTTGATCCAAGCCAAGCGTTCGTTGCTGCGTTCGCTGCCGCGTTCCATGCGCCGCCCCTTATCCCCGCGAAGCGCCGATCATAGGCCGCGTCCGGTGCCCGCTCAACAGCGCCGCGTCGCCCGTCAGGTGATCAGCAGCACCGCGCCGTAGAGCACCGTGCCGCCGAGGAAGGGGGCGAAGCGGGCCGCCCGGTCCTCGGGCAGTTCCTCCTTCATCACGTTCATCACCATGCTGCCGGCCAGGAAGGCGAAGATCGGACTGAGCGCGGCGAGGGGCATCTCGACGGCCAGGCCGAGGGCCCAGCCGGCCAGCACTGCCCCAGCCATGATCCAGCGCACCCGCCGCTCGTATTCCGGGCGATGGTGCAGGAACAGGCCGTAGTCATTGCTCAGAAAATGCACCCCCAAGGCGGCGGCGTAGAGGGCGAGGGAGACGAAGCCCGGCTCCTCCCGGTGCAGCAGCAGATAGCCGATCATCAGGTTGTAGAGCGCGAAGGCGGCCATGTGGATGTGGAAAACCGTGTCGTGGGGCCGGTCTTCACCCGTCTCGGCCCGGTTGGCCGCGCGCGAGATATGGACGTGGCGCTCCAATCCGTAAAAGGTGACCAGACCCAGCAGGGCGAGCAGGTAGACGACCTGATCGGCGAGCCAGGCGTCCTCGCCGATCCATTCGGCCAGCACGGCGTTGTGCACGGCCAGTTCCGGTAGGACGTGCAGGAAGACATAGGCGACGGCGACCCCGCCGCAGAAGGACAGCCAGCCGCTGCGCTTGGCCGCATGCAGCCCGCTCATCCGGCCGATGAACATATGGACCGCGGCGAAGGCGAGGGCGCAGGCG
>JABIRQ010000484.1 GCA_018699755.1 Rhodospirillaceae bacterium
CCCGCCGCGATCGCCAGGTGTTCGCAGGCCAGGGTGCGGCGGCCGATGCTCAAGCGGTGGCCGTCCTTGCCCGTCCGCGCCTCCGTCACTTCGGCACCCGCGATCACGCGCACCCCGGCGGCGCGCGCGCCGGCGACCAGGGAGGGCCCGGCGATCAGCGGGCTGGCATAGCCGTCTGCCGCGCAGAAGGTCGCGGCCCGCACATCGGGGCCGAGCCAGGGGGCGAGGGCGCGCAACTCGTTGCCCTCGAGCCATTCGAACTCGAAGCCCACGGCCTCCTGCTCGGCGCCGTATTCGCGCAGGAAGGCGACCTGCTCGTCCGTCTCCGCGACGCGCAGGCCGCCGGGCTGATGGAAGCCGACATCGATGCCCATCTCCGCCCCGAAGGCGGCCCAGAGGTCGATGCTGGTCGAGCCCATCTCGAACATCTCGGTGCGCTTGACCTGGAGCGAGAGGGTGCCGGCGTTCGCGCCCGAGGAATCGCCCCAGGGGGAGCCCTTGTCGAGCAGCACGACGTCGCGCCCGGCCTGGGCCAGGAACAGGGCCGTGGAGAGGCCGGCGATGCCGCCTCCCACGACCGCGATTTCGCATTTGTCCGGCAGGCCCGCCGGCGCTTCGTCCGTCGCCATGATGTCTTCGGGTTCCGTTCGTTTCTGTCAGGACCGCTTCGGGCCGGGCGGGGTCGGTCCGCTGGCCGGAATTGTGCCTTCTTCGTCGTGCTTTTCGTCGCCGCGCAGGGCGGGGCAGAACACGCTCAACTGATGGATCGCGGTGTCGGCCGTGATCCGGTGCCGGTCCCTGGGCCCGACGCAATAGAGCATGCCGGGCTCCAGTGCCCAGGATTCGCCGGTCGTCAGGTCCTCAACCTTGCCGTTGCCGGAGAGGACGTGGTTGGCCTCCCAATGGTGCTTGTACCAGTGGTCGACGGCCGCGCCGGCGTCGAGATGGACGTCGCAGAGGGTGAAGCCCATTTCGTCTTTCGCCGTCAGCATGCGGATGGATCGGGCCGTGCCGCCGGCCTGGACGCGTTCCTTGCCGCCCGCCCGCATCTCGTCGGCGCTGCGCACGAACATGCGCCGGTCCGTCACCGGGATCGGCCCGCTGGGCGAAAAGGCGCCGTCGGCGTCATGCGCCTCCATGCCGGTCAGGGCCGGGCAGAAGACGCTGATATGGTGCTCGTCCGTGATGCATTCGAAGATATGCCGGTCGTTGGGGCCGACGTTGTAGAGGCTGCCGGGGCCGAATTCCCAGACTTGGCCGGTCGTCTTGTCGGTCACCCGGCCGCGGCCGGCAATGATGTAGTTGGCTTCGTTGTGGTGCTTGAACCAGAGATGCGCGGCCGAACCGCCATCGACCCAGTTGATGTTGTAGGAAAACCCCATGCCGTCGGCGGCGGTCAGGAAGCGGGCAGAGCGGATGGTGTCGCCGACCAGGCTCAGGACCCGCCCCGCGGCCTGCACCTCGTCCAGGGTGCGAACGAACATCGTGCCTCTCGTCAGTAGCCCGGCGGACCCGGCGGGACGGGGCCGCTGGGCGCGAGGGAACCGTCCGCGTCGTGCTGCTCGCCGCCGCGCAGCGCGGGACAGAAGACGCTGAGGTAATGGAGGTCGGTCAGGGCCGTTATCCGGTGCCGGTCCTTGGGGCCGACGTTGTAGAGCATGCCCGGCTCGACGGTCCAGGATTCCCCGGTGTTGAGGTCCTCGACCCGGCAACTCCCCTCGACGATATGGTTCGCTTCCCAGTGGTTCTTATACCAGAGCACGGTCGAGGCGCCCTTGTCGAAATGGACGTCGGAAAAGCTGAAACCCATCTCGTCGTCGGCGGTGAGCATGCGGATCGTGCGCGCTTGGCCGTTGGCGACGATCATTTCCCTGCCGGCCGCGCGCATCTCGTCGGCGCGGCGCACGAACATGCGCTTCTTCGTCCATGGCACGGGGCCGCTCGCGGTATAGGCGCCGTCCGCGTCGTGGGTCTCCTTGCCCACCAGGGCCGGGCAGAAGACGCTGGCATGGCGTTCGTCCACGTCGACCTCGAAGAGGTGCCGGTCGTTCGGTCCGACATTGTAGAGGCTGCCCGGCGCGAGCGCCCAGCTCTCGCCGGTCGTCAGGTCCGTTACCTTGCCGGTGCCCTCGATGATGTAGTTGGCTTCCCAGTGGTTCTTGTACCAGAGCTCGGTCGATCCGCCGCCGGCGATCCAGTTGAGATGGTAGGAGAAGCCCATGCCGTCGGCCGCCGTGATGTAGCGGGCCGAACGAGCGTTGCCGCCGTTCACGTTCACGACATTGCCGGCGGCTTTCGCGTCGTCGAGCGTGCGGATGAACATTGCGGTGCCGGTCAGTAGCCCGGCGGTCCCGGCGGCACGGGGCCGCTGGCCTCGAGCGCGCCGTCGGCATCGTGCTGCTCGTCGCCCTTGAGCGGTGGGCAGAAGACGCTGAGCAGGTGGATGTCGGTCTTGGCGGTCACCCGGTGCCGGTCCTTGGGGCCGACGCAATAGATCATGCCGGGCTCGAGCGGCCAGGATTCGCCCGTCGTCACGTCCTCGACCGTGCCGGAGCCGGACAGGATGTGGTTGCTCTCCCAGTGATTCTTGTACCAGAGGTTGGCGACCGCGCCCGTGGCGAAATGGACGTCGGAGAAGCTGAAGCCCATCTCGTCCGCCGCCGTCAGCATGCGGATGGTCTTGGCCTGGCCGTTGGCGGCGGCGATCTCCTTGCCCGCCTTGCGCATCTCGTCGGCGCGCAGGACGAACATGCGGCGCTTCGTCTGGGGAATCGGCCCGCTCGGCGAATAGGCGCCGTCCGAATCGTGCACTTCCTTGCCGGTCAGGGGCGGACAGAAGACGCTGACATGGTGCTCGTCCTCGGTGCATTCGAAGACATGCGAATCGTTGGGCCCCACGTTGTAGAGCGTGCCGGGCCCGAACTCCCAGGTCTCGCCGGTCGTCTTGTCGATCAGCTTGCCCTTGCCCGAGACGATGTAGTTGGCCTCCCAATGGTGCTTGTACCAGAGGTTCGCGACCGAACCGCCGGAGACCCAGTTCATGTGATAGGAGAAGCCCATGCCGTCGGCCGCGGTCAGGAAGCGAACCGAACGGGTGGTGTCGTTGACCAGGCTCAGAACCCGGCCGGCGGATTTCACGTCGTCGAGATTGCGTACGAACATTCCCACTGTCTCCAATTCTCTCTTCAGCCTTCGGGCGGTCCCGGCGGGATCGGCCCGCTGGGCGCCAGAGATCCGTCTGCGTCGTGCAACTCATCGCCCGCGAGGGCGGGGCAGAAGACGCTGATGACGTGCAGGTCCGTCTTGGCCTCGACCGTGTGGCGGTCCTTGGGGCCGACGATATGCATGGTGCCGTCGCGCATGGGCCAGCTCTTGCCCGTCGCCAGGTCCGTCACCACGCCCTCGCCGCCGATCGTCAGGTTGGCTTCCCAATGGTTCTTGTACCAGAGGTCGCTTTTCGCGCCCGCCGCCACATGCACGTCGGAAAAGGAAAAGCCGACCCGGTCGGCCTTGGTCAGCATGCGCAGGGCGCGCGCGGTCCCCCCGGAGATGACCAGTTCCTCGCCCGCCGCGCGCATGGCGTCGGCAGAACGCACGAACATGGCATCGCGTCCCGGCGGGATCTCTCCCGTCGGCGGATAGGCGCCGCCCTCGTCATGGGTTTCCGTGCCGTGGATGGGCGGGCAGAAGACGCTGATCATGCGGATATCCGCCTCGGCGTCGAACTTGTGGCGATCCTTGGGCCCGACGGTGTAGAGGGTGCCCGCGACCAGCGGCCAGGTCTCGCCCGTGCCGAGGTTTTCCAAGGTGCCGGAGCCCGAGATGATGTAGTTGGCTTCCCAATGGTTCTTGTACCAGAGGTCGCGCCCCATGCCGGGTGTCCGCCGGTTCATGTGGAACGAGAAGCCGATGCGATCGGCCGCCGTGACGAAGCGAACCGAGCGGGACAGGCCCTTGTTCAGGACCTTTTCCCAGCCGGCTTCGCGGCGTTCCTCGACCGTTCTGACAAGCATATGCCCCTCCCCCCGAGCCCCTGCCCCCGCCGGACGGGGCGGGAGGAGGGGGTTTCGTTCCGCTTGGCTTGCGGGTCGGCCGGCTACTCAGCCGCCGCGCGCGTGGCCTGCTGGCCCTTGAGGTCGATCTTGGCGAGGCCGGCGCGGATCTTCTCGCGCACCGCGTCGCTGACCGGCCGGTAGGGCATCCGGGGGAAGCCGCCGGGCCGTCCGAGGATGGCCATGGCCTCCTTGACGAAGACGTAGTTGGCCGCGCCCACGGCGGCGAGCAGGTGATAGCACTCGTCGATCGTGCGCTGGCTGCGCGCGACCTGGTCGTAGCGGCCGGCCAGCAGATGCTCGCAATATTCCACGACATCGGCCGCGCAGACATTGGAGATGGTCGAGACGATGCCGACCGCGCCCCGGCTGAAGGCGGCCAGGCCATAGGGCTCCAGCCCGGCGAAACAGGCCATGCGGTCCTGGACCGCGTAGAAGGCCTCGCTCGTCTGGTAGAGGTCCTTGGTGCTGTCCTTGAAGGCCACCACCTCGGGCAGCTTGGCCAACTCGCTGGCCATCGCCGCATCGACGTTGATGCCGGTGCGCGGCGGGTTGTTGTAGATCATGATCGGCAGGCCGACCTTGGCCACCTCGGCGTAATGGCCGATGACCTCTTCCTTCGTCGGCATGGCGTAGGGCGGCGGCAGGACCATGCAGCCGTCGAGGCCCAGATCCTTGGCGGCCTGGGTCAGGGCGACGGTCTCGCGCGTGCCGATGGCGGAGGTGCCTGCGACCACGGGCACGCGGCCCTTGACCTGCTCCTTGTATATTTCGAAGACGCGCACCCGCTCCTGGTCGCTGAGCGAGAACCACTCGCCCGTGCTGCCGACCGAGATGAAGCCGTGGACGCCGTCGGCCAGGAAGACCTCGATCAGGTCGCGGGTCGCCTGCTCGTCGAGTGCGCCGTCCTTGGTGAACGGGGTGACGGCCGCCGGATAGACGCCCTGCCAGTCGCAGCGCTGATGTGCCATGTCGTTTCTCTCCCTCAAGAGGCCGGCGCGCCGAAACGGCGCCGACGGAATTCGGTAAATACGGTCCCTTTTGAATAGCAGATCGGCGAGGGTGAATCGAGAGGAGGCAGAGCATGCCGCCCATGCGCGCGCGTTCTCCCCCGGCGCCGCCGTTTCGCGGAATGGGAACCAATCCGCGAGAGAGATGCGGTCGATCCGGCCGCGGTGCCGGACCCGGAGAGGGCACAACCCGCCAATCCGCCTCGTTCAGGGGCGTTTGGCACGATTTTGGGAGTTGGCATGGCGGTTGCTAAGAAGGCGGCTCCAACGAGGCTTCAAAAGTCGGGGTGAGGGATTTGTCCATTTCGCGCAGGCTGCTGACGATTGGCCCGTTCTGCGGCCGGTGCGGAGAGACCGACCGGGACCGGATCGTGCCCTATCGCTGCGCGCGATGCGGCGGAAGGATCAAGGCGCCCTTGACGCTCCGCTTGAAGCAATATCGCAAGGAAGCGTTTTTGTTGGCCCTGTTCTTCACCGGAGGCGCGCTGGCTCTCTTGCTCGCCGGCTTGGCGTAGGCCGCTCCATCGCCATCGGCCGGACGCGAAACGGCCCGCCCCGGGTTCGAACGGGAGCGGGCCGCCCGCTTGTCGATGGTCGGCGCGTTACGCGCCGCCGCCGGTTGTGCGGTGATCGGACTTGGCGTTGGCCCAGCAATAGCAGGCCCGGCCCCAGTTGAATTCATCCAAGGCCTCGTCGCTGAGATCCTCGGCCTGGATTTCCAAGTGCATGGCGCTCTCAAGCATGGCGTTCTCCTCGTTGCTAGCGTTCCATAACGCGTCGCAGCTTAACACGATTCTGTCGCGGCCCGCGAATGGATGCCAACGGGATCACGATTGGGCTCAACGGCGCCTTTGTCTCGCTCTACCAGGAAACCCTCAAGGCGCAGGGCGTCTACGACGGCCCATGGACGGGCGGGGCGCCGGCGCAATCAGGGCGGCGCTCGAGGCGCGCGCAATGCGTCGTGTCGCCGAAACGAGCGCGTTGCCGGCGGATCAGCCTCGATGGGTGTCGAAGCGGCGTACGCCCGGCAGATCGGGCAGCCAGCCAGGCCGATCCTTGGCCCACAGCTCGTAACTCGGCGGGAAGTCCCGGGGCCGGTCGAGGCTGCCGTGATAGAGCACCGTCTCGCCCGCGTCGTTGTGGGAATAGACCGGGCTGCCGCAGGTCGGGCAGAAGAAACGTTCGAGCCCGGCGCTGGTGCGATAGCCTTCGGCCTTGCCCTCGATGCGGACCTTGTCCGCGGGATAGACGGCGAAGCCGGGCATGACCGCGCCGGTGTTTCTGCGGCAGGTCTCGCACCAGCACAGGCCGACGCGCAGGGGCTCGCCTTTCGCTTCGTAGCGCAGAGCGCCGCACTGGCAGCCGCCTTCCGCCTTTCGCTCCACCATCGTCTGCCTCCTTCCGGGCCGTTCGATCCAGCGCTATTGTCGCAGCGCACCGGGGCCACGCAAGGGTTGGGGCCGCGCAAGGGTTTGCCCAGGTGCGGGGGCCGAAACTCGGTTAGGGGGAAGACATATGGTCGATAGGCTGGGGACACGCTTTCGCGCCGATCTCACCGATCCGGGGCTCTACGGCCATTGGCACCGGGACGTGCTGCGCTTCGGCGATCTCGATCCGCAGGAGCATGTCGGCCATGTCAATTACGGCTTCATCTTCCAGAATGCGCGGCTGAGCTATTGGCCCACGGTCGGGCTCGAGGGGACGAATCCGGCCGAGGGGCTGATCGTCGCGCGGCTGTGCATCGACTATCTCGCCGATCTGCGCTTTCCGGGGGCGGTGCGCACGGGCACCCGCGTGCTTCATGTCGGCACCACCTCGGTGACCGCCGGGGCCGGGCTGTACGACGAGGAGTGGGCCTGCGTCGCGATCGCCGAGGTCGTCAGCGTGCGCTCCGACCCCCAGACCGGCAAGCCGCGGCCCTGGACCCAGCGCCAGCGCGGCGCCCTCGAAGCCGTCTGCTTCGACCCCGAACAGATCGTCTAGCCGCGCCATGCCGGAACAACTGGGCGCCGCCTTCGGCGTCGACCTGACCGATGCCGCCAGTTTCGACGACTGGCAGGAAGACGTGATCCGCTACGACGATATCGACATGCTTGATCACGTCACCCACCCGGCCTATGTCTATCTGTTCCAGAACGGCCGGCTGCGCTTCTGGCAACGCCGGGGCGCGGTGCCCGATCTGGTCGCCGCGCGCATCACGGTGGACTATTTGCATTCCCTGACCTATCCGGGCACGGCCCGCACGGGCACCCGCATCCTGGGCTTCGGGCGCAGTTCCATCACTCTCGGCCAGGGCATGTTCGACAAGGACGGCCGCTGCGCCGCGACCTTGCTGGCCATCTCGGTGCTGACCGACCGGGCGACCGGCAAGTCCCGGCCCTGGCCGGAGGAGCTGAAGCAGCGGATGCTGAATCTGCCGGATTAGGTCGCGCCGGTTCAAATATGCCTTTCCGTCATTCCCGCGAAAGCGGGAATCCAGACTCTCCATTGGACTGGCCCCCCGCCTGCGCGGGGGTGACGGCGCGGTACGGGCGCCGTGCCTCTAGTCCAGCAGCGAGGCTTCGACCTGGTCGGCCAGATGCGCCAGGCTCAGGGCCAGGAAATCGGGGCTGGTGAACTGGGCAGGGGTCTGGGTGCCGCCATAGCCTTCCTCGCCGTGGCGGCGATAGATCCAGCAGGTTGCCAGGCCGAATTCCTTGGCCGCGCCGATGTCGTGATACTGGCTCTGCGCGACGTGGAGAATGCGCTTCTTCTCGATCCCCAGCTCGCCGACCTTTCCGACGAAATATTCGAAGGCGCCGCGATTGGGCTTGTTGGTGCCCATGTCCTCCTCGGTGATGACACGGGTGAAGGGTGAGCCGAGATTCGCGGCCATGGCGCGGGCCGACACGCGGTCGCCGTTGGTCGCCACGACGAGCACGGGGAAATAGCGCTTGAGGCGCTGCAGCGCCTCGACCGAATCGGCGAAGGGCGGCCAGTTGCGCCCGCTCAGCATGAAGCCGCGCCCGTCATCGGGCTGCATTTCGACGCCGAAATGGGCCGCCATCTTCTCCCACATCCTGGGGAAGCGGCCGCTGAACAGCAGCTTGGGATCTTCCTTGCGGACCTCGGATTGAGCCTGGGCGTAAGCCGCGAGAATCTCGTCGTCGGTCGCCTTGGGATGGGTGCGCAGGATGCGCGGCCGGGTCCATTGCAGGATTCCGGTCTCGAAATCGATGATCGTGCCGATCATGTCGAAGGTCAGGGCGTCGAAATCGGTCAGGCGCATGGGGACCCTTTGTTGATCGTTTAGCGGGTGCGTGTGTCGTGCCACACCCCCACCTCACCCCAACCATCTCCGCCCCCGGGGGCGGAGATGGAGGGACCCGCGCCGAAGGCGTGGGAGGGTGAGGTGGGGGTGTGGCAAGTTGCTTGACGCGTATCTGTTATTCCCGAATCGATGCGCCGGCCTCAGCCGCGCTGGCTGAATCGGCGACCGACGAGGGCGGCGGCGATGTTGGTCTTCTGGATGTCGATCGCTCCGCCGGCGATGCCCCAGGCCCAGGAATCGCGCAGCCGCTGCTCCATCCCGAAACCCTTGTGATAGCCGTAGCCGCCCATGAGCTGGACGGCCGCGCCACAGACCTCGCGGGTCATCTCGTTGGCGAAGCATTTGGCGATGCTGGAATCGAGGATCGAGGGCATGCCCTCGGCATTGGAGGCGGCCCGGTGGATCAATAGCCGCGCGGCTTCGACCTTGGTCGCCATCTCGGCGAGGCGAAGCTGGACCGCCTGGAACTCGACAATCTCGCGGCCGAACTGCTTGCGCTCCTGGACATAGGCCAGCACCTCTTCCAAGGCGCCGGCGGCGACCCCCAGGGACATGGTGGCGTTGCCGCAGCGCTCCAGGTCGAAGGCTTCCATCAGCTTGCCGAAGCCGCCGGCGGGCACGATCAGGTTTTCCTTGGGCACGGCGACGGAGTCGAAATGGAGGTCCCGCGTGGGGATGCCGCGAAAGCCCATCAGGTTCTCGCGCGGCCCGAAGCTGACCCCGTCCGCGTCCTTGTCGACATAGAGGGCGCCGATGCCCTTGGCGCCCTTCTGCTCGCTCATCCGGCAATAGACGACATAGCCCTCGGCATGGCCCGAGCCGCTGGTCCAGCGCTTGTGGCCGTTCAATTCCCAGCCCTCCGCCGTCTCGGTGGCCTTGGTCGATAGATCGGTCAGGCCCGAGCCGGCATCCGGCTCCGACATGGCCACGGAGACCTGCATCTCGCCGGCCGTCACGCGGGGCAGGATGCGGGACTTCAGATCGTCGCCGCCGAAGCGCTGGACCGCCTTGACCGGGCCGACCAGGGCCTCGAAGACGGGGAAGGCGACGGCGCCAGAGATGCGCGCGAATTCCTCCAGCACGATCAGGGCTTCGAGATTGCCCAGGCCCAGCCCGCCGTATTCGACCGGATGGTTGACCCCCAGGAAGCCCATCTCGGCATAGCGGCGGCGCATCTCGTCCGAGACCGGCTCGTCCGTCTCCTCCAGCTCGCGGGCGAGGTCCGGCAGTTCCTTGCGGGCAAAGCGCCGCGCCGTGTCCTGCAACGCCCTTTGATCCTCGGTCAGACGGAAATCCATGCTTTGGCTCCTGGCAGGGTGGCGAACAAGGCCGGCAGACCCTTCGAGACGGCCCCCTCATCCTGAGGAGCGTGCGCAAGCGCACATCTCGAAGGAGGGCCTCCTCAGGGTGAGGTTAAGTTATTTTCTCCTCATCCTGAGGAGCTCGCGTCAGCGCGCGTCTCGAAGGATGATTGGCACAACGCTTTATTTGCGCTCCTAATCCGCGATGGCGATGTCGAGCCAGCGCTGGGGCGTGGTGGTCGCCGTGTCACCGGGGCGCAGCAGGACCGTCGTGGTCTCGGACTCGATCACGGCCGGACCCTTGATCACCTGGCCCGAGGCGAGGGCGCCGAAGGGATAGGCCTTCGCCTCCATCCATTTGCCCAGATAGACCTTGCGCTTGCCGGTCGATGCAGCCGGCTTGCCCTTGGATGCCTTGGGCTCGTCCGGCGGGGCGGGCAGGGTGCCGATGGTCGTGACGCGGGCGTTGATCAGCACCGGGTCCTGGTCGTCGAGATAGTAGGTGTAGAGCTCCTCGTGCCGGGCCTCGAAGGCGCGCTTGAGCCGCTTGGGCAGGTCGGGCGCGGCCATATCGATGCCGTCGAGCGGCACGTCGATCTCGTAGACCTGTTCGCCGTAGCGCATCTCGGCGGAGAGCTTGCTTTCGATCGGCCCGTCGGTCCAACCGCCCATGCGCTTGCGTCCCTGGCTTTCGAGGTCGCGGTAGAGGGCGCGCAGGGCCGGGACGTCCAGGGTCGCCATTTCGTCGATATGGGAGCGAATGGCCTCGAAGCGCAGCTCCGTCGCCAGCATGCCCCAGGCCGAGAGGACCGAGGCGACGCGCGGCACGATGACCCGCTTGATGTTGATCAGCCGGGCCAGTTCTGTGACTTGCAATCCCGCCGCGCCGCCGAAGCCGAGCAGGGTGAAGCGGCGCGGATCGACGCCGCGGCGCACGGTGGCCAGGCGGATGCCCTCGGCCATCTGGGTGTTGACCACCCGGTGCACGCCCTCGGCCGCGTGCACCGTGTCGATGCCGAGCTTGTCGCCCAGGCGGGCGCAGGCCGCCTCGGCCGCCTTGCGGTTCAGGGTGGCCTTGCCGCCCAGGAAGGCGTCGGGGTCGAGATAGCCGAGCACGACGCTGGCGTCGGTCACGGTCGCCTGGGTGCCGCCCTGGCCGTAGCAGGCCGGACCGGGATCGGCGCCCGCGCTCTGCGGCCCGACCTTCAGGAGGCCGCCGCCATCGACCCGGGCGATCGAGCCGCCGCCCGCGCCCAGGGTGGTGATGTCCAGGCTGGGCAGGGCGATCTTCTCCTGGGCGATCGCCTTGTCCACGGCCAGCAGGGCCTTGCCGTCGACGATCAGGGATATGTCGCTCGATGTGCCGCCCATGTCGAAGGGCACAAGGTTCGGCGCTTTCAGCATTTCGGCCACCCGGCGCGCGCCGGCCAAGCCGCCGGCGGGACCGGAGAGAACGGTGCCCGCCGCGACGCGGATGGTCTCCTCGATCGGCGCGACGCCGCCATGGGACTGCATGATGAGGACCGGGCCCTTGTAGCCGGCTTTCGCCAAGCGTCCGCCCAGGCCCTTGAGGTAGCGCGCGATCAGCGGCCCGACATAGGCGTTCACGACCGTGGTCGAGATGCGCTCGTATTCCTTGATCTTTGGCAGGACCTCGGAAGACAGGCTGACATAGACGCCGGGCAGGTGCTTCTCCAGCGTCTTGCGGGTCGCCCGCTCGTGCTTGTCGTCGCGGTAGGAATGCAGATAGCAGACGGCGACCGAGCCGACCTTGGCGCGCTTGAGGCCGCGGATCGCCTTTTCGAGCGAGTCCTTGTCCAGCTTGGTCTCGACCTTGCCGTCGGCGCGCATCCGTTCGCGCACGGGGAAGCGCAGATGGCGCGGCACCAGGGGCTCCTCGCGCGGCAGGCGCATGTTGTAGCGCTCGGGCTTCAAGCCTTCGCGCATTTCCAGCACGTCCCGGTGGCCCTCCGTGGTCAGCAACCCGACCTTCGCGCCCTTGCGCTCGAGCAGGGCGTTGGTCGCCACGGTCATGCCGTGGACCACGCGCTCGGTCTTGCCCAGCAGGTCGGCGAGGCCAAGGCCCAGTTCCTCGGCCAGGGCTGCCAACCCGTCCATCACCCCGACGGACTGGTCCTTGGGCGTGCTCGCGGCCTTGGTGAAAGTGACGCGGCCCTTTTCATCGACGGCAACCACATCCGTGAAGGTGCCTCCGACATCGACGGCGATGCGATACATGATTCAGGCCCTCCCAGTGCGTGTGGCGGGGCGCTTGGAGGTGCGCTTGGGGGTGCGGGTGGTGACGAAGCCGTCCTGGCGGTCCTTGTGGCGCTCCTCTTCCGTGCGTTTCTTCGGATCGCCCCAGCCGCCGCCGCCGGCGGCATGGACCTCGAACACCGTGCCGGGCGGCACGGGAATGCCCTCGTGCTTGGTGGCGAGAACATGGGGCCGCTTGCCCGGCGCGCGCATGACGTAGTGGTGGGGCTTGCCCGCCTCGCCCCCCGCCATGCCGCAGGGGCCGTGGCGCACGCCGTCGCCCGCCGTGTTGGCGACGCAGGGCTTTTCGGTCTCGACGACCATTTCGAGATCGCCGCCGACGCCGCCGACATAGCGCCCGTCGCCCCCCGAATTGGGCCGGAACTCGTGCTTCTTGAAGAAGAAGGGGAAGCGCACCTCGGCGACCTCGACGGAGCCGAACTTCAGGCCGCCGGCGGAATGCCATTCGCCGGAATTGTGCCAGCCGTCGCCGCCGGGCGAGGCGCCGGCGCCCGGGCGCGCATGGAACATGTGCCAGATGAAGTCCTTGCCGTTGCGCGGGTCCTGGCCCTTGAGCGCGATGCGCAGGCGCTTGCCCCAGCCGGCCATCGCCCGGTCGCGGCAGGCGGGGGCGAGGGCGGTGACGATCGCCTCGATGATCTCCTGCGCGCAGTGGGAGGTGGACATGGTGACCGGCGCCCAGTCGTCGGGCATGACGATGGTGCCCTGCTTCACCAGGATCTTGACGGGGCGCATGGTGCCGTCGTTCTTGGTGACCTCCGGGTCGAGCAGGTAGGTCAGCGCCATCGCCACGCCCGAGCGGGTGTTGGCCCAGGCCGAATTCAGGAAACTCGTCACCTGCGGGGCGGACTCCGTCAGGTCGACGGTCATGTCGCTGCCCTTGATGGTGACCGTGGCGCGGATCGCGATGTCGTCGTTGCCGCGGCCGTCGTCGTCCAGCATCCCGACGCCCTTGTAGACGCCGTCCTTCCAGCCGGAAATGATCGCCCGCGTCTCGGCCTCGGCCGCGTCGAGGATGCGTTCGAGGGAGCCGGCGACCGTCTCGGCCCCCAGGTCGTCGACGAATTCCAACAGGCGCCGCTCGCCCAGGCGAACGGAGCCGATCTGCGCCGCCAGGTCGCCCAGGAAGTCGCGCGGATGGCGCACGTTGACCCGCATCATGCGGACGATGTCCTCGCGCGCCTCGCCGTTCTGGTAGAGCCGGATCGGCGGCACGCGCAGCCCCTCCTGCCAGATCTCGGTCGCCGAGGCGTTGTAGGCGCCGTAGGTCGCGCCGCCGATATCGGAATGATGCGCCCGGTTGACCGCCCAGAACAGCAGCTTGCCGTCCTCGAAGACCGGCAGACAGGCGGTCAGGTCCGGCAGATGGCTGCCCCCGAAATAGGGGTCGTTCAGCATGAAGATGTCGCCCGGATGGATGTCGTCGCCGAAGGCCTCGATGGTCGAGATCACTGAGGAGGGCATGGCGCCGACATGGACCGGGATGTACTCCGCCTGGGCCACGAGCTGGCCCTTGGCGTCGGTGATCGCGGTCGAGAAGTCGCGGCTCGAATTCAGGATCTGCGAGAAGGAGGTGCGCAGCATCGCCTCGCCCATCTCGTCGACGACGCCGACCAGGCGGTGCTGGACGACCGAGACGGTGATCGGGTCCGGCGCGTTCTTCCCAGCTTTCTTTGGGGTTTTCTTCGAGGCGTTCTTGGAGGCGGCCATGGCGGCGGGGTGTCCCTCGGTTTCGTGGTGTCCGGACGTTACCTAACGGGCGGGCCAGATCAAAGCGCGATGACGCGATTCATGGCTGTCATGCGCCGGGTTCGCTTCGCGCGGCCAGCACGGCATCGATCTCCGCCTCGCTCAACCCGGCCTCGGCCAGGACCTCGCGGCCGTGCTCGCCCAGCAGCGGCTGGTGGCGGCGCACGGGCAGGGTTTCGCGGTCGAAGCGGTAGGGGGTGCCGGGTATTTCCAGCTTGCCCTCGCTCGGGTGGTCGAAGGGCCGGAAGAAGCCGGTGGCGGCCAGGTGTTCGTCGTCGCGCAGGTCCTCCAGCCGGTTGACCGGGCCGCAGGGGATTTCGGCCTCGCGCAGGACGTCGAGCCAGTCCGCGGTGCTGCGTTGGACCAGGGCCTCGCCGGCGAGGGGATAGAGCGCGTCGATATTGCGCGAGCGGTCGCCGATCGTGCGGAAGCGCGGGTCCTCGGCCAGTTCCGGCCGGCCGATCAGGGTCCAGAGGCGCCGCCATTGGGCGTCGGTATAGGCCAGCACGCAGATATGGCCGTCGGCCGTGGGGTGGGGCCGGCGGCCGCGGGTCAGCGCGCGGGGATAGCCGGGGCCGGATTCGGGCGGCACGAAGATCGCGCCGTATTGATGCTCGATCAGGGTATAGGCGGTCAGGCCCTCGAACATCGCCGTCTCGACATAGACGCCCTTGCCCCTGCGCAGGCGCTGGACGATCCCGGCGAGGATGCCGGCGGCGGCCAGCGCGCCGGCCGTCTTGTCCGCGATCACGGCGGGATTCAGCATCGGCGCGCCGTCGCGCGGCGTGAAGCTGCCGGCGAGGCCCGATTGGCCCTGGATGACGTCGTCATAGGCCGGACGCCCGCCATAGGGCCCGTCCTCGCGGTAGCCGTGCAGCGCGCCGTAGACGATGGCGGGATTGCGCGCTAGGACCGAATCGGGGTCGAAGCCGAGCGCGGCGATCTTCTGCGGCCGGATGTTGTGGACGAAGGCGTCCGCCGTATCGATCAGGCGCCACAAGGCGTCCCGCGCGGGGCCGGTCTTGAGGTCCAGCACGACGCTGCGCTTGTTGCGGTTCGAGCCCAGGAAGACCGCGCCCATGGCGGGGCTGCGGGCCGGGCCGATGGCGCGGGTGATGTCGCCCTCCGGCGCCTCGACCTTGATCACCTCCGCGCCGAAATCGCCCAGCAACTGGGTCGTGTAGGGCCCGTAGATGACCGTCGTCAGATCAAGGATGCGCAGGCCCGACAGGGGCAGGGACAGGGGATCGGCCATCGCCGCGCTCAGATCACCGCGCGCTCGCGCAGTCCGGCGATCTCGTCCTCGGACAGGTCCAGCAGATCGCGATAGATCGTGTCGTTGTCCTGGCCCATGTCGGGCCCCAGTGTCTTCACCTCGCCGGGCGTGCGCGACAGCTTGGGCACCACGCCGGGCAGCACGACCTCGCCCGCCAGTTCGTCCTGCAGGGCGACGAACATGTCGCGCGCCAGGAACTGGGGATGGGCGCAGATATCGGCGATGGAGAGGATGGGCGCGCAGGGCACCTCGAACTTGTCGCAGGCTTCGACCACCGCCTCGCGCGGCATGGAAGTGGTCCAGGCCTGGGTAATGCCCTCGACCTCGTCGCGGTTGGCGATGCGGTCGTTGCTGAGCGCGTAGCGCGGGTCCTGGGCCAGTTCCGGCTGTTCCATCGCCTGGCACAGGCGCTGGAACATCTTGTCGTTGGTGCAGGAGAGCGAGACCCAGCCGCCGCCGCCGGTCGGGAAGTTGCGGTTGGGCGCCGCAGCCGGGGTCTGCGAGCCGGTGCGCTCGCGCACATGGCCGTGCATCTTGTAGTTGGGCAGGGTCTGATCGAGCGAGCGGAACATGGCCTCGACCAGGGACAGGTCGATGACCTGGCCCTTGCCGCTGTTGTCCCGTTCCCGCAGGGCCAGGGTCACGCCCAGCGCGCCGTAGACCGCGCAGACGTAGTCGGCGAGGGAGGAGGGGCCGGGATTGACCGGCGCCCCGTCCGGCTCGCCCGCCAGATAGCCGACCCCGCTCAAGGCATGGGCCATGCGGGCGAAGCCGATCTTCCCGGACCAGGGCCCGGTCTGGCCATAGGCCGAGATACGCAGCAGCACGAGGCCGGGATTGATTGCCGAGAGCACGTCATAGCCCAGGCCCCAGCGTTCGAAGGTGCCGGGGCGGAAATTCTCGCAGACCACGTCGGCCTGGGCGGCCATGCGCTTGAACAGTTCTGCGCCCTCGGGCTTGCCGAGATCGAGGGTGATGCCGCGCTTGTTGCGCGATTCGTTCATCCAGAACAGAGTCGCATCGGGGCGTCCGCTGGGCGCGCCGAAGCGGCGCAGCGGGTCGCCGATCCCCGGCTTCTCGATCTTGATCACCTCGGCGCCGAACTCGGCCAGGATGGCGGCGGCGACCGGAGCCGCGATATAGGTCGCGGCGTCCAGCACGCGGACGCCGGCCAGCGGCAGCGCGTTTTCCTCGGCCACTCCGATCCTCCCTCATGTCAGCGGCTGGCATCCTAGCTGGGGCGGCGGGCGAGGCAAATGCGTTCGCGGCCGGCGGTCGGACTTCAGGGCGCCACGGGGTTGCGGGCATCGGCCAGGATGCGCGCGCCGATCGCGACGAAACAGACTCCGGCCGCCCGTTCGATCCAATGGCGCGCCGCGCCAACCCGCCGCATGACCGCCGGCGAGGCCATGAACAGGCTGACGGCCGAGTACCAGAGGAGGGAGGCGGCGGCGACCAGGGCGATCATCAGGACCATCAGCCAGAGCGGCGTCTCGGCGGTGACCGCCGTGGCGAAGACGCTGGCGAAGAGCACGATGGCCTTGGGGTTGGTCAGAGTGACGAGAAAGCCGAAGAGCATGGGGCTGCCGTGGGGCCGGGTGCCGTCCGCCGGCAGGTCGATGGCCTTCGGCTTCGCCAGCAGCAGGCGGATGCCGAGATAGATCAGATAGCCGCCGCCCAGCACCCGCACGACCCAGGTCAGCCATTGGTACTCCGTCAGGACGGCGGACAGGCCCAACAGGCTGAGCGCGGCGTAGAGGCCGAGGCCCGCCGACACGCCGAGAGTGGTCAAAAGCCCGGCCCGCGTCCCCCGGGTCATCGACGAACGCACGACGGCGACGAAATCCGGCCCCGGCAGCAGCAGAGCCGGAACGAAGATGGCGAAGACGCTCGCCAGGACGATCATGTGGCTCAATGCGAATGTTCCGAGGTCGATGCGTCCTGGGCCCGGCCCGCTACTCCGGCGTGACGTTGCACCACGGCCCGTTGGTCACCCCGGCAGTCCCCGGTGAGATAGAGAGCTTGGCTCCGAACGAACGGTCAAGCGCCTCGTCGGCGAGATCGTCGTCCTGGATGGTGTCTAGAGCGGTATTTTCGGACATGTCGTTCTCCTGTTTGGTTGAAGTGGAGAGAAGGCTCCGCCCTGTCCCGCAAGGGGCCGGAGCAGGAGATTGGGCAGCACGAATTGTTCGGCCTTCCGTATCGAAACGCAACCCGGATATGGCGGCGCCGCGCTCGGTACATCGCTGCGGCTGGGATATTCCTGACCAACAGGTTCATTGCGGGAGGATCGCATGGCCCGGTTGGATCGATCGCGTGCGATGCCGATCAGAATTCATGGTACAGATTGACGCGCCGTAACCGTCTGTCGCTTGAGGGAAGCCCGAATGGAAGTCACGAAGATCGACCCAGCCGCCATGGGGCGCCTGGCGAAAGCCCTGGCTTTCATTTGCGGGTCGGATCATGCGACCACGCTTGCCCTCAAGGCCGCCGCCGAGAGCGGTTCCGAGTCGGATGTCAAGAAAGCGCGCGCATTGTTCCTGAAATTGAAGCCCGGCGACCGCCAGGCCGCCTTGACCATGCTCGGAGATTGATCGGCACGGCGTGCTGCATGAGCGCGCCGTTGGCGAGAGTGGCCGAAAGGGAAACGGCCCGTCGCAAGGACGGGCCGCTCAGGCGAATTGCGGTGCCGAATTTCCTGTCGCAGCCCGCAAGGGGCTGGAACAGAACCCAGCCGCGAGCGCCGAGGCTACGACCTGCCGATCCGCGGCACACCGCACATGCCGCCGTTCGACATGGATGTCGAAAACTTCTCCCCATGCCTCTCATCGAGGGCTTCGTCCACAAGCTTGTCTTCGTGGATGGTGTCGGTCGCAGTATTCTCGACCATATCGGCCTCCGTGTTGGATTGAGAGAACCCGAGGCGCCGGTTCTGCCCGCAAGGGATCGGAACCGGGCCTTGGGACAAGCGCGGGGGCTAGGTCCTGCCTATCACCCCCAAGGACAAGGACAGAACCGTAGCCGTAGTCGAGCCTCGCCCCCCTCTGTGCGGTCGAGCGCCTCGTCTTCGAGGAAGTCGTCGTTGATGGCGTCGATACCCGTATTGTCAGCCATATCGGCCTCCCTGTTGGATTGCATGAACGGTTCCGGCGTAGAAGCAAGAACCGTGCCGTAGGACAAGCGCAGGGGCTACGGCTTACCTAGCCGGCAGACTTGGCCGACGGAACCGAACCCGAACCGCCGGCGCAGACCGAGCACACCTTCCCCCCACTTATGCGGTCGAGGGCCTCGTCGTCGAGGTCGTCGTCGTAGGCTGTGTCGAGTATGGAATTCTCGGCTATAACGTCCTCCTGGTTGGTTGAAGCGGAGAGAAGGCCCGGCCCTACCCCGCAAGGGGCCGGAGCAGGCCTCCGGATCAAGCGCCAAGACTAGAGCCTGCCTACCCGAGAGGCCCCGACAGACCCGGAGCAGGCCTGGGTAAACTTCCCCCCTTCTGTGCGGTCGAGGGCCTCGTCTTCGAGATCGTTGTCATTGAAGGTGTCGGTCGCAGTATTTTCGGCCATATCGGCCTCCTGTGTTGGATTGAGAGAACTTGAGGCGCCGATTTGGCCCAGGGAGGGTCCGACCCGTGCCTTGGGAGGAGCGAAGGGGCTATGAGCTACCTATCCGACAGGTCTGGCCCACGGTAAACTTCCCCCCACTGGTGCGGTCGAGTTCCTCGTCACCGAGTTCGTCGTCCTGGACGGTATCGATACCGGTATTCTCAGCCATATCGGGCTCCTGTGTTGGGTTGAGTGATCCCGAGGCGCCGGTCCCGGCCCAGGAAGGGTCCAGAACCGTGCCCGGGACAAGCGCAGGGGCGAAGGCCTACCTACGCCCACAGACCGGAAAGACGGGCTGCTAAAGAAAGATCGTCGTCATTAGGTAAAGTGGCTGCCCGGAGAAAGACAAATCTTCCCCCCGCGCCCTTCATCGAGGGCCTCGTCTCCGAGGTCGTCGTCCTGGACGGTATCGATACCGGTATTCTCAGCCATATCGGGCTCCTGTGTTGGGTTGAGTGATTCCGAGGCGCCTGTCCCGTCCCAGGAAGGGATCGGCCCCGTGCCCTGGGACAAGCGCAGTGGCTAGGGCCTACCTACCCAGGCCCAGCCGTAGAGCTGGCTAGGGCCTACCTAGCCCGCAGTTGTGACAGGACACACTGCACGCTTTGAACTTCCCCCCACTCGAGCGGTCGAGAGCCTCGTCTCCGAGGTCGTCGTCGTGGCTGGTGTCGAGTATGGAATTCTCGGCCATATCGGCCTCCTGTGTTGGATTGATTGAGCCCGAGGCACCGGTTCGGCCCAGGAAGGGAGCGGACCGTGCCCTGGGACAGGCGCTGGGGCTAGGGACCTACCTAGCCGACACACACCCCCGAGGCAGAAGCGCTCTGACGCGGTCCGCGAACCGTCCCCCCTTCCGAGCGGTCGAGTGCCTCGTCCTTGAGGTCGTCGTCGTGGCTGGTGTCGAGTA
>JABIRQ010000489.1 GCA_018699755.1 Rhodospirillaceae bacterium
CAGGAGCGCGCGGCGGCCTTGCGCCAGCGGGCGGGCATTTCCCTGATCGACAGCGGAACCCTGGATGCCTGGCGGAGCGAGGCCGGGCGGACGACCTATCTGTTCGACGTGCGGACCGCGGAGGAATACGAAGCCGGGCATCGCCCCGGCGCGCGCAGCGCCCCCGAGGGCAATCTCGTGATGAGCCCCGATTCGTTTTTCGCGACCCTGGGCGCGCGCATCGTGCTGTGCGACGACGACGGCGTGCGCGCCTCGGTCACCGCCCTCTGGCTCGCCCAGATGGGCTGGGGCGAGGTCGCCGTTCTCACCGACGGGCTGGAAGGCGCGACCCTCGAGAGCGGGCCGGAACCGCGCGAGGTCCTGGGGCTGGCCGAGGCGCGCCGCGCGGTCGAGACGATCGCATCCGAAGCGCTGCAAGCCATGCTGGCCGAGGGTGGCGCGGACGTGCTCGACTTGGCCCGCTCGGACCGTTTCGCCGCCGGGCATATTCGCGGCGCCTTCTGGGCCATGCGCGCCCGGCTGCCCAATGACCTCGATCCCCTCGCGACCGGGACGGGGCCGCTGGTCCTGACCAGCGAGGACGGCGCGCTGGCGGTCCTGGCGGCGCCCGAACTGGCCGGCCGGACCGGTCGCGCCCTGCCGGTCCTGGAGGGCGGCACCGAGGCCTGGGCGGCGCGCGGCCTGCCCTTGGCGCGAGGCATGGAGAACGCCCTCTCCCCGGTCGAGGACCGCTGGCTTCTCAGCGACGAGCGGCCGGGCGACGTGAACGCCAACATGCAGGCCTATATCGACTGGGAGACCGACCTCTACGACACGACTCGCCGCGACCACGAGGCACGTTTCCGCAACCTGCTCTGGGCCTAGCCAGCCGCTCGGCGGGAGGCGTCGCGCCAATCCACGCGCGGACGCCTAGTCGTCGTGACCGGCGTCCTCGTCCTTGCCCTTTCCGGGTCCGTGGCCGATCTCGTCCGCGTGCTCGTCCATGCCCGATGCCGCCCCATGGCCGTGGTCCATCATCTTGCGGATTCGCGGCGTGATCATTTCCTCGGTCAGCCGATGCTGCACCCCGTCGTCGTGGACGAAGGCGATGATGTCGGCCAACTCCTCTCCCGTGAAATGAAGCTGCTCGCCGAACGCCTCCTCCTGGGCCGCGATCATGTAGGGGGCCACGTCCCACATCTTGGCGGCGAGATCGAACGGGTTCATGACGTTGGCCATGGCGTGCGCGTCGAGGGCCGTGGCGTCGTGCCCGCCGACGCCGTTGACGGCGTGGCAGGTGACGCACCCCTTCTCGACGAAAAGCGCCATGCCGCGGTTCGAATTCATCATCGGCATCGCCAGGATCACGCCCGCCGGCTCGTGACGGGTCGGCATGCCGACCATCATCCCCGCGCCCTCTCCGCTCATACCCTGGCCACCCATGCCCTGGCTGTCATGCCCGGCGGCCGGGCCGGCCGGCGCGTGGGGCTTGCCCTCATGCGCGAGAGCGACGCCCGCCAGCGGAACCAAGGGCAGGGCGGCGCCGAACGCCAGACCGCCGACAAGCAAGATCCGTATTGCGTGACCGGCACCCGAAGACATGATCCGACTCCTTCCGTCGTTCGATAGTGTCGGCAAATGGACCACGGCGGGAAAATCCCGGCATTGATATGAATCAGTGTCCCATCCCGGCGCATGCTGCCGAATAACGCGTCGGATTCGCTCGAACGGCCCACACGGGCGGAGGCGAAAGAGGATGAGGATCGGGACGGGATCGAGGGCGGCTTATCCCTGGTATCTGCGGCCGTTCTTCTGGAACCAGCGGCGCAAATACGGCGCGGTGCTGGAGGCCGCGCTGCTCTGGGCCCGCTCGCCCAAGCTATTCCTCGCCGTCGCCCTGCTCTACGGCGCGATCGACCGCCGCTCCTCGCCGATCGAACCGGCCCTGCGCTCGCTGGTCACGGTGCGCGTGTCGCAGATCAACTGGTGCCGCTTCTGCGTCGATCTGAACGCCGCAACCCTGCTCAAGCGCGGCGCCAGCGCGGACAAGGTCGAGGCCCTTGAGCACTGGCGGGACAGCGGCCTGTTCGACGAGCACGAGCGCGCGGCCCTCGACTACGCCGAGGCGATGACCCTGTCGGAGCGGGGAGTCGACGACGATACGTTCGCGCGGATGCGCGGCCAGTTCGACGAAGACGCGGCCATCGAGTTGACCGCCCTCGTCGCCTTTCAGAACATGTCGAGCAAGTTCAACAGCGCGCTCGCCGTTCCGCCGCAGGGCTTCTGCCGGATACCGCTTTCCCCCGCGCGCCCGGCCGAACCCGGCCCGGCCGCCGAGGGATGACGGTCACCCGCCCGCGGGCTCGTTCGCGGGACTGAAACCGGCGGGGTTTCAGGGATAGGCCGCGCGGACCATCGCTTCGTCCAGGATGATGTCGTCGAACTCGTCGCGGAAATCCTCGACGGTCAGTTCGTCGAAATCCTGGGCGTCGACGATATCCTCAAGCGCGAAGACGGCGAGGCGGTATGTGTGACGGCCGTCCTCGGGGCACAGGCCGCCATAGGATTCGTCCTCGTCGGAATTGGGCAGCACGTCGCCGCGCGGGCGCTCGCCCGCCGCGATGCGCGTGTGGTCGCCCGGAATGTTGACCACGTTCCAATGGACCCATGTCTTGCCGTCCAGGGGCTTGGCGTCGGGATCG
>JABIRQ010000156.1 GCA_018699755.1 Rhodospirillaceae bacterium
CGATACCGCGCGATCCAGCGGCCGTGCAGGGCAGGCGAGCGCGAATGGCCCACCGGCCAGCCCATCACCCCGGCAACCATCGCCTTGC
The DNA here is from genome assembly GCA_018699755.1 of Rhodospirillaceae bacterium. GTDB lineage: Bacteria > Pseudomonadota > Alphaproteobacteria > CADEGL01 > CADEGL01 > JABIRQ01. The sequence goes on from JABIRQ010000156.1 coordinate 89, forward strand.
CGGTCAAACTCATCGCACCACCACGCCTTGGGTTCGCAGGACTTCGAGCAAGGGCAGCAGCGGCAGCCCCAACACCGTGAAATAGTCGCCCTCGATCCGGTCGAACAACTGCACGCCGGTTCCTTCCAAGCGGTAGGCCCCGACCGATTCGCAAACCGATTCGCCGGCCGCGTCGAGATAGGCGTCGAGGAAATCCTCGCTGAAATCGCGCATGGTCAGGTGGACAGAGTCCGCGGCATGCCAGATCCGCGCACCGCCGCGGGCCAGGACGGCCGCGCTGACCAGGCGATGGGTGCGGCCCCGCAGGGCCAGGAGTTGCTCGCGGGCGGCCGGTCTGTCCGGCGGCTTGTCGAACAGCGTGCCATCGAGTTCGAGAACCTGATCGCCGCCGATCACCAAAGCATCCGCATGGCGGCTGGAAACGGCGACCGCCTTCAGTTCGGCCAAGGCGGCGGCCAGGCTTTCGGCATCCGCGCCCTCGGCGCGCAGGCTTTCCTTCGCAGCCTCTTCGTCGATCGGCGCGGGCATCGCTTCGAGGCGCAGCCCGGCGCCCCGCAATATGGCCAGGCGCGCACGGCTAGCCGAGGCGAGGATCAAGGGCGGGGCATCGGGCGAAACCCGCTTCGCTGCCGCTTCAGGCATTTTTGCGCTGCCGGCGCGCATGGTACTGAATCACCGTAGCCGCGGTTTCCTCGATCGAGCGCCGCGCGACGTCGATGATCGGCCATTGGCGCCCGTTGAAATAGCGCTTCGCGCTTTCGACCTCGTCGCGCACCGCCTCCGGATCGACATAGTCGGTCTCGCGGCCCTGATCGAGCAGCTTCAGGCGGTTCCGGCGGACCTGCACGAGGCGTGTAGGATCGTTGGTCAGGCCGACGATCAGGGGCCGCTTCGCGTTCATCAGCTCCTCGGGCAGGGGCACATTCGGCACGAACGGGACATTGGCCGCCTTGAGACCGCGGTTCGCCAGGTAGATGCAGGTCGGTGACTTGGACGTGCGCGAGACCCCGACGAGAATCACATCGGCCTTGTCGAGGTCATGGATCGATTGACCGTCGTCATGGGCCAAAGCGAACTGCATGGCCTCGATCCGATGAAAGTATTCCGCGTCGAGGGCGTATTGGCGGCCCGGCTCTCCCCGGCTCTCCATGCCGAGAAAGGCGGCGAGCGCGCGGATCACCGGATCCAGGACGGGAATGCAGGGCATGTTGAGGTTGCGGCAGCCTTCCTCGAGCGTTGCGCGCAGATCGTCGTCGACGATGGTGAACAGCACGACCCCGGGCTCGGCCTTGACGGCGGCCAGCACACGGGCGATCTGGCGGTCGTTGCGCACCATGGGCCAAAGGTGTTCGATGCTCCGCACGCCTTCGAACTGGGCCATGCAGGCGCGGGCCAGACTGCCCAGGGTTTCGCCGGTGGCATCCGAGACCAAATGCAGATGAAAACTGCGTGGATCCATCGGTGTATCGAATCGTTAAGAGCAGGGGTATGTCGGTTGTTATCAACAGCCCAAAGACGGTCCGGGAAATACCCCGAATTCCGTCCCCAAGGCCATGGACTCGGGATAAACCATACCATGCCGGTGAAACATGCGAACAAGCTTGCTTGGCGACACGGTCTTCCCCGTCATCCCCGATCGTCCGGCCGCCCTCTTTTCGATACGGATCAATCGACTACGATTGACAGAAGGCGGTTTGTACACAGAGTCGCGCGAAACCCGGGCGAAGGTCGCCATAGACGGGATGAATTTTAGAAACACGGGGATCACCGATTCCCACACCACAACCACTACTACAGCCTTATATAATTATCTTAAAGGGTAGTTGGCTTGAACTCGGCAAAAGACGGACTCGACCCAACCCAGAGCAGCATGAAGGCCGAACCACCCCTGCTCCAGGCTCTCAAGGGTGCGGTGACAAAGCGGCCGCCGATCTGGCTCATGCGCCAGGCCGGTCGCTATCTGCCCGAATACCGCGCGCTGCGCGAGAAGACCGGAAGCTTTCTGGATCTTTGCTACAACCCGGAGCGCGCTGCCGAGGTGACCTTGCAGCCGATACGGCGCTTCGATCTCGACGCCGCAATTCTGTTTTCGGATATCCTGGTGATCCCCGACGCCATGGGGCAACCGGTGCGCTTCGAAGCGGGTGAAGGTCCGGTTCTCGAAGCGCTCGCCGATCGCGCGGCGATCGATGCCCTGGCGCCAGAGAGGGTCGAGGCCCATCTTGCACCGGTCTACGAAACCGTTCGCCTGGTCAAGGCCGGATTGCCCGAGCGGGTCGCACTGATCGGTTTCGCCGGGGCGCCCTGGACGGTCGCGACCTACATGGTCGAGGGTGGATCGAGCCGGGATTTTGCGCGAACCAAGGGTTGGGCAGCGGCCGATTCCGAAGGCTTCGCCGCCTTGCTGGCGAAGATCGAGGCGGCCACCCTGCGTCATCTGATTGCCCAGGTCAGGGCGGGCGCCCAAGTTTTGCAGATCTTCGACAGTTGGGCCGGCGCGCTGGACGAGGTGTTTTTCGAAGATTTGGTGATCGCCCCGACGAAACGCATCGTAGAAGCAATGCGGAAGGCGGCGCCCGATGTGCCGATCATCGGTTTTCCCAAGGCTTGCGGTCTTCTCTATGAACGCTATGCGGCGGAGACCGGGGTCGATGCCGTTTCGCTCGATCCGTCCGTGCCGTTGGATTGGGCGGCTTCGACGTTGCAGGGCCGGGTGGCCGTGCAAGGCAATCTGGATCCCGTCTTGCTGCTGGCTGGGGGAGAAACGATGAGATCGCGCGTCGCACGGATTCTGGCGGCTCTGGGCAGCGGTCCGTTCGTCTTCAATCTCGGTCATGGCGTTCTGCCGCCGACACCGCCCGAGCATGTTGCTGAATTGGTTGCCCTGGTTCGGGAGGGGAAGGCGGCATGACGCGGATCGCGGTCGTGCTGTTTAATCTCGGCGGTCCGGATTCGCCCGAGGCGGTCCAACCGTTCCTCAAGAATATGTTCGGCGACAAGGCGATTCTGAGCATTCCGCAGCCGATGCGGTTTCTTTTGGCCCGCCTGATCGCCAGCCGCCGCGCCCCGGTGGCGCGCGAGATCTATGCCGAGCTCGGCGGGGGCTCGCCGCTCCTGCCCAATACCGAAGCGCAGGCCCGTGCCCTCGAATCGGCCTTGGCCGATCTGGGAGAGGTTCGGGCTTTCGTCTGCATGCGCTATTGGCATCCGCGCAGCGATGCGGTCGCGGCGGCGGTGAAGGCCTTCGATCCGGATCGCATCGTCCTGCTGCCGCTCTATCCGCAATATTCCACCACCACTAGTGCCTCCTCCTTGGCTGATTGGACGCGGGCGGCAAAGTCGGCCGGCCTCGTCGTGCCGAGCCGGGCGATCTGCTGTTATCCCCGGGTCGAGGGTTGGATCGAGGCACTTGCCGCCTTGGTTCGGGACGGCCACGGAGAAGCATCGAAAGCGGGGTCGCCGCGGGTGCTGTTCTCGGCCCACGGCCTGCCCGAGAGGGTGGTGGCCGGCGGCGACCCCTATCAATGGCAGATCGAACGCACGGCCGAAGCCGTCGCCGCGAAAACGGCCTTGGCAGGCCTCGATTGGGTCGTCTGCTACCAGAGCCGGGTGGGCCCCTTGGAATGGATCGGTCCCTCGACCGAGGAGGAGCTGGCCCGGGCGGGGCGCGACAGAGTGCCGGTCGTCGTCGTCCCGATCGCCTTCGTTTCGGAACATTCAGAAACCCTGGTCGAACTCGACATCGAATATCGTGCCGAGGCTGACCGGCTCGGCATTCCGGCCTATGTGCGCGTGCCGGCGGTGGCCAAGCATCCGGCCTTTATCGCCGCGCTGGACTCCCTGGTGCGATCGAACCTGGTTGACGGCCCGGCGCTCGATTCCGGCGCGGGCGGGCGGATCTGTCCGGCCGAATGCGGCCGATGCGCCCTGGCTGGGCGGAGCGCGACGCCGTGACAGCCTGGCTGACGGAGGTCTATCCCTGGGTCAAATCCCTCCATGTCATCAGCGTGATTTCATGGATGGCGGGGATGCTCTATCTGCCAAGGCTGTTCGTCTATCACGCGGTTGCGACGCCGGGCTCGGAGCATGCCGCAACCCTTGCCGTGATGGAGCGGCGCCTGCTGCGCGCGATCATGAA
>JABIRQ010000286.1 GCA_018699755.1 Rhodospirillaceae bacterium
GGCAAAAAAGGGCCGCCCCCTCCCGGTGGGGACTGGGAGGGGGCGGTGACTGCCCGGACGGGGGTGGGGGATCCTCGTCCGGGTCTTGGGGGACGGTCGGTCCTCGACTGCATGGGAGGCGACGTCTTGGGGAGGACGTCGTGCGGTCGGGGGCGGGCCGTCCCTCTGCGGCCGGTCGGGAAGGGGCTAGTCGACCGGCTTTGCCATCAGATAGGCGTCTCCTCGGCACCGGATCAGGGCATGGGGCACGATCCGGCGCGTTTTCACGATGCGGTAGCCGTTGCGCGCATAGAGACGCACGGCCGCGTCGTTTTCGGCGAAGGCAAGCAGGCTCACCTCGGGGCAGCGCAGGGCGCGCGCCCGTTGCTCCGCCACGTCCAGCAAATGGCTGCCGATGCCGCGCCCCCGGAAGATGGGGAAGAGGGCCAGGCCGGCGATATAGAAGCTGCCGGGGATTTCCAGCTCGGCATAGGGCTGCAGGACCGGGTCCGGCGCTCCCGCTTCGGCACTCGAATCCCCTTCCGAATCCCCTCTCGAATCCTTGGTGGCCATGGCGAAGCCGTGCACCATCCCGGCGATCCGGTCTCCGGCCTGGGCCAGGATGCAGTTCTGGTAGGAGAAGTCCGTGTTCTCGCGGGCGTAGCGGGCGGCACCGATTTCCGGCAGTGAGCGCCCGCCGTATTCGGCGCGCAGCAGGCTCCAGACGTAGTCGGCGACCCCGTCCGAGGAAATGCGGAACAGGTCGGCGATGGTCCGTGCGTCGGATTCTTGGGCCGGGCGCATGGAGATGCCGAGGGGAATGGGCGGGCCGGCCATCGCGCGGCGAGCCATTGCGCGGCGGGCCTGTCCGAAGGCGGTCTCGACGTGGGGCTCGGTGTGGGAATGGATGAGGGTCATTTCCGTTCCGGTGTGGTTCCAGACAATGCCCTTATGCGCCTTCTCCCACCCCCCTGGCTGTGCGCGCCGTCACAGCTTGCAAATCATTTTGCGAATTTTTTCGGAACCGCCCGGAATCGAAAGGCCCCCGCCGAGGCGAGGGCCTTTCTTTATCCGCCGCTGCGTTCGGCGGACGCGATCTTTATTTACATACAATGCATATGGCGCAGAAACGGTTGCGCTCACCGTCGAGTACCTCGTCGCTGAGGTCGTCCTCGATCAGGTCGAAACGGATGCCGTCGTTCATGGGGACGCTCCTTGGTTTCGGGAATAACTTCGGAACTATAACACGAACGGGGCCGGTGCGGTGTGTCGGCCGTCACGCTATGCGGATCGTTCGATCAGGTTGGAAATGAAAGGCCCTCGCCGGGGCGGGGGCCTTTCTTTATCCGCCGCTGCGTCCGGCGGATGCGATCCTTATCGACACGCCGCGCAGATGCGCTCGATTCAGCTCATGACGCAATGCGCTCGATCCCGCAACCGCAGGGGCTGCAGATGCGGCTGTTGGTGTCGTCGAGGGCTTCGTCGCCGATCTCGTCGTCGATCAGATCCGTGCGAATATCTTCGCTCATCGGGATGCTCCTTGGTTTCGTTGAACGTCGAATCTTAGCACGCGTCTCGTAAACGGATCATTTTTCCGTGGCACGCGGATTTTCGACGATCTCCCGCGCCGTTGTGCTTCAATAACCCCGAGATTGGGGACGCCGGGAGTCGGCCGGCGCCCCTAGAGGGAGGATGCCGATGCCCAAGGTACTGACCGATACCCAACTCGCCTTCTGGCGCGAGAGGGGCTACCACCCCGGCAGCCGCGTGATCCCGGCGGCCGAGGCCGCCGCCGCCCTGGCCGCGATCGACGAATGGTCGGCGCGGACGGGCCGCTCGCCCAAGACTCTGCGCGGCAAGGCCCATCTGCTGCTCAAGACCCTGTCGGACCTGGTTCGCCATCCCGCCGTGCTCGACGTGATCGAGGACGTGATCGGCCCCGATATCCTGTGCCTGGAGAGCGGCTTCTTCTGGAAGGAGGCGCGCGACCCGGGCTGGGTCTCCTGGCACCAGGACAACACCTATCTCAAGCTCGACCCGCCGGTCTCGGTCGCCAACTGGCTCGCCCTGACGGACAGCCACGAGGACAACGGCGCGCTCCGCGTGATCCCGGGCACCCACACGCTCGGCACCCTGCCCATCAAGCTCGTCGAGGACGCCGACAACATGCTCAAGATCAGGCGCGAGGTCGATCCGGCCAAGGCCGGCAAGACGGTCGATTTCGCGAGCGCCGTCAGCGTCGAACTGGAGCCGGGGGAGATGAGCCTCCATTCCAACGGCATCGTCCACGGCAGCCAGCCCAACATGAGCGACCGCCGCCGCGTCGGCTTCGCCTCGGTCTACGTCGCGCCGAACGTGCGCAGTCTGGCCGACGGCCCGTCCCTCGCCACTCTCTGCCGGGGCGAGGACAAATACGGCCATTTCGAACTGGAGCCGGAGCCGCGCGAGGATTTCGATCCGCTGGCGGTGGCCGCCTACGACAAGGCGATGGAAGGCGCGCTGGGGATTTACAAATCGGCCTAGCCGGCTTCGATCCGCCGTTCGGTCACGCCCTGGCCCGTCATCGGCGCGGGCGACCACAATCCGCTCAACCGCTCGAAAAAGGGCAGGGGATCGAGCACCGCCTCGGGCGGATGGGTGCCCGGCGGCAGGTCCCGCAGGGGTCCGTCCAGCATCATCTCGGCGCAGGTCGCCAGCGGCGCGGCGGTGTAGCAGCCGGCGGGCTCCGGCTCCGCGTCGAAGCGGCTGGCCAGGGTCGCGCTGACGGTCGCGCGTGCGCCGGTCTCCTTCGACACCCCTGTCATGACGGTGAAGGGCGTGACCTTCTTCATGCCGCGCGCGTCGTCGACCCAACGCTCCGGGTCCGCAACGATGGTTTCCAGAAAGGCCCGCGCGGCCTCCTCCCGGCTCGCCTCGCCCGCCGCGATGCGGGCGGCCTGGTCGCGGAACAGGGGGTTCAGGCGGTCGGGTTGGAAGGCGGCGCGGCGAAGAGGGGCGCATTTGCCGTGAGACTTTTGGATAAATCTCGCGCGGTCGTCTTGCTGTACAGTCCGGAGCTCGCGTGCTCGGCGCGGCGGCGAGCGGTTTTCGGTGCGAC